>NZ_QPFC01000869.1:0-2604 GCF_003427465.1 Nocardiopsis sp. TNDT3
GCGACACCTCCTGGCAGGAGGTGTCGCCGACCGCGCGCCCGGGGACGCTCCCGCCCGCCCGGAACGCCCCGGCGCCGGGCCGGGTGACCACCACACCCTCGGCGACCAGCGCCGCGACGGCCCGCGACACGGTCACCGGGCTCACACCGTAGCGCTCCACCAGTGCCCGACTCGACGGCAGCTTTTCTCCGGGGGAGTAGCGGTCGACCTCCCTGCGCAGGAAAAGGGTCAGTTCCCGCACACTGCTACGCTGTTTCATGAAGGCTAAAGATAGCGCTATCGCACCGCCCGGAGTAGCGGTGCTCGGCGCGACACTGTGCGCCGCGCTCGGCGTCCTCGGGTTCTCGTTCACCCTTCCGGCCACCGCGTGGGCCCTGGAGGGCTTCGGTCCCTGGAGCGTGGCGGTGGTCCGGTGCGCGCTGGCCGCCGCGCTGGCGGGCTGCTGTCTCGCGGCGGTCCGCGCCCCGTTGCCCGACCGCGCCCACCGGCCGGGCATCGCCGTGGTCGCCCTGGGCTGCGTGGCGGCGTTCCCGCTGTTCAGCACGCTCGCCCTCCAGGTGTCCTCCACCTCCCACGCCGCGGTCGTGATCGGGCTGCTGCCGATCACCACCGCCGTGTTCGCCCTGCGCCGCGGCCCGGCGCGCCCCTCGCGCCGGTTCTGGGCGGCCGCGGTGTGCGGCGCCGCGGCCGTCGTCGCGTTCGCGCTGGTGCGCGGCGGCGGAACACCCGGCCCGGCCGACCTGTACCTCCTGGCGGCCCTGGTGCTGTGCGCCGCCGGGTACGCCGAGGGCGGTCGGCTGGCCGCGAGTATGCCGGGCTGGCAGGTGATCGCCTGGGCGCTGGTCGCCGCCGCGCCGCTGACCGTGCCCGCCGCTCTGTGGGCGCTGGCCGCCGAGCCGGTGGACGTCGCGCCGCGCGCGCTCGCGGGCATGGCCTACCTCGCCGCGGTGTCGCAGTTCGGCGCGTTCGTGGTCTGGTACCGGGGGATGGGTGCGATGGGGGTCGCCCGGGCCAGCCAGCTCCAGCTCGCCCAACCGTTGTTGACCCTGGTGTGGGCGGTGCTGCTGGTGGGAGAGCCGCTGACCCCGGCCGCGCCCGCCACGGCCGTCGTCGTCCTCGTGTGCATCGCCGTCACCCAGAGATCGCGCGGCTGAGCACGCGGATGGGCGCCAGCCCGGCACGGCGTGCGGCTCGCGGATCCGGCGGGTCAGGGACCGCCCAGGACGCGGATCTCATCCCAGGTGCGCGGTGTCGTTGAAGGCCAGCACCGATGCCGGGCGGCCCGGGGGGTAGCGCAGCACGGTCAGCGCGGCGTTGGCCGGGGCCAGGGTCGTCCAGCGCCAGGCGGGAGCACCGAGTGCGACACACACCAGCCATCCGACCAGGTAGGAGTGGGTGATGACCGCTTCGTGCCGTTCGTGCTCCCCCTCGACCGGGCCGGTGAAGCGCTCCAGCGCGCGGTGGGCCAGCGCGGGTCCGGGTAGGCGCTCGTGCTCGGGCAGGGAGGCGACGAAGTCGAGCACGCCGTCGGCGTGCTCCTGCGGCAGTTCCGCGCGCAGGGGCAGGTGGGGAGCGTAGTCACCCGCCTCGGGTGCCCGCACGGGAGTGGCGCCCAACTCCCTGGCGACCAGTCGCGCGGTCTGGGCGGTGCGGGCGAGGGGCCCGTGGTGGAGCCTGTCCACCCCGGCGCGGCGCAGGCGTCGGCCGAGTGCGACGGCCTGGTGGCGGCCCTTCCCGGTCAGCGAGCCGTTCTCGTGTTCGGCCTCGGCGTGCCGGGCCAGGTAGAGATGGCGGGTCGCGGGCACGGTGGTCTCCTCCTGTGGGGGGCTTCGCCGGTTCGACTCCGCGCGGACGGGTCCGGTTCGCGCGGTCGAGCCCCCGAACGTGGCGTGCGCCTCCCCGGCGGGGCGTGTGAGAGGACGGCCTGCGCGGGTAGGGGCGCCAACGCGGCACGCAGGGTGCCGGAAGAGTCCAGCTGAGGGGGCAGCCATGGCCGACACGCTCAACGGCCGTCGGGTCGCGATTCTGGCCGCGGACGGGGTCGAGCAGGTCGAACTCGTCACACCGCGCAAGGCGCTGAGCGAGGAGGGCGCCACCATCGACCTGGTCTCGCTCAAGTCCGGGCGGATCCAGGCGATGAACGGCGACATCGAACCGGCGGACACCTTCGACGTGGACCGCGTGGTGTCCGAGGTGGGGGTGGACGACTACGACGCCCTGGTGGTCCCCGGCGGGACCGTCAACCCGGACAACCTGCGCTCGGACGAGAACGCGGTGGGGTTCGTGCGCGACTTCGTGGCCGCGGGCAAGCCCGTGGCCGCCATCTGCCACGGGCCGTGGATCCTGGTGGAGGCCGACGTGGTGCGGGGGCGCACGGTGACCTCCTACCCCAGCCTGCGCACCGACATCCGCAACGCGGGCGGGACCGTGGTGGAGGAGGAGGTGGTCACCGACCAGGGGATCACCACCAGCCGCAACCCCGACGACCTGCCCGCCTTCTGCGAGCGCATCGTCCGCGAGTTCGCCGCGAAGTAGGCGGCTCCCGCGAAGGCGGGAAAACGACGACGGGGCGGTGGGCGCCCGACCGGCGCCCACCGCCCCGTC
>NZ_QPFC01000870.1:0-8749 GCF_003427465.1 Nocardiopsis sp. TNDT3
TCTCCGGGCACCGGAGGGGCGGGAGTCGGACATCACTGTGGGTGATGGTTCTGTCGTCATCTCTCATCCGGTCCTCAATCGCTGTGTGACCTTGGTTGCGTAGGGTTGCGACGCACGGGGACGTGTACGGTCCCCCGGGCCGTTCCGCCACCGGGCCCGTCCCAGTCCCGCGAGATCCTGGGCGGCAGACGCGGTGCCGGGTGCTGTGCCGCGCCCGGACTCGAACGACGCGAGGTGGGTGCTCCATGTCCGAGGAGAGAGCGTGACCGCGGCAGGACGCCGCGTCGACCGTGACGCGCCCGCTGGGAGGTCGGTGATGGGAACCCGGGCACGCCGCCTGTGGATCGTGGCCCTGGTGGCGCTGTTCCTGCTCTACCTGGTGGGGACCCTCGTCCCCTCGGCGCAGGACAGCGTGACCGCCGCGCTCGGCGAGTGGCCCACGTCCGTCGCGGCCGGGGCCGCCGGACTGTCGCTGCTCTACGCCTCACGCCGCTGGGCGGCCACCGGCGCCGACCGGGACGCCCACGCCGACGGCGCGGACGGACCCTCCGCCCTGCGCCACCTCGGCTTCGCCGCGCTCGCCTGGTGCGCGGGTGGCGTCACTCACGGTCTGATCCGCCTGTTCAGCTCCGCCACGGCACTGTCGCTCACTCTGGGTGACCTCTTCGCCCTCGCGGCCCTGCCACTCTTCGTGATCGGTTTCACCAAGTTCGCGCCGTGGCCGGGCGGCCTGCGGACCGCCGTGCGCCACGTCACCGACAGCTACGTGTGCGCCGCCGCGGTCTTCTCCGTGGTCTGGCTGCTGCTGTTCTCCCCGCTCTACCAGGAACTCGGGGAGGGCGCCGGGTTCCTCGGCTTCGCCCTGGTCTACCCGGTCGCCGACATCGTCGTGCTGTGCCTGCTCGTGCCGCTGGTCTTCATGTCTCCGCACAGCACGCGGCGCGCGGTGCTGGTGGCCATCGGCGCCCTCATCGTCATCGCCGGGGCGGACATCCTCGGCGCGCTCACCCGCCTGACCGGCCCGCCCTTCCTCGGCGGGGTCGAACACCCGGTCAGGTTCCTGGGCTTCGCCCTGCTGGGGGCCCTGCCGTGGCTCGTGGAGCACCGGCCCGGCACCGACCCGCGCCGGATCACCGGCCGGGGGCTCTACCGGTTCGCGCCCGAACTCGCCGCGATCGGCGCCGTGTTCGCGGCCGCCGTGGTGCTGACCGTGGCGGGGGTCCGCCTGGTCGGGGTGGCGCCGGTGCTGCCGCTGGCCGCGGGCACCGCGGTGGTGGTGCTCCTGGTGCGCATGGTGGGCATGCTGGAGGAGAACGCCACGCTCTCCCGGATGGTGCGCAACCGCGAGGTCCACTTCCACGAGCTGGCGCGCAACAGCGGCGACGTCATCCTCATACTGGACCGCGACGGCGGCGTGAACTACGTCAGCCCGGGCACGGCCGAGGCCTTCGGCTACCGTCTCGACGACGTGCTCGCCGCCCCCGTCACCGCGCTCATCCACCCCGAGGACCTGGGGCGCACCAAGGCCGTCACCGACCTGTTCTCCGAGCGCGGCGCGCAGGGGGTGCACATGCGGCTGCGGGTGCGGGCGGCCGACGGGACCTGGCGGCACACCGAGTCCACCATGTCCCTGTACGAGCAGCCGGGTGAGCCCGACCGGCTGCTGGTGACCACCCGCGACATCAGCGCGCAGGTGGCGCTCCAGGACGAGGTGGAGCACCTGACGTTCCACGACGGTGTGACCGGCCTGCCCAACCGCGCCTACCTGGAGGAGCGGGCCAGCGACGTCCTGGCGCACCGGGTGATCAACGAGGAGCCCGCGGGCGAGGTCGCGGTGATCTTCCTGGACCTGGACGGGTTCACGGCGGTCAACGACTCCGCCGGGCACGTGCGCGGCGACCACCTGCTCGGCCAGGCGGCCCGCAGGCTGCGCGGCGAGGTGGACTCCGACGCGACCCTGGCGCGCTGGGGCGGCGACGAGTTCGCGGTGCTGGTCGAGAACGTGCCCCGGGTCCAGCGGGTGGTGGACCTGGCCGAGCGCCTGGGGAGGGTGATCGCCTCGGAGCCGTTCCCGGTCGCCGACCGGGACATCATGCTGACCGCCAGCATCGGCGTGGCCTTCGCCGAACAGGTCACCGACAGCGGCGAGCTGCTGCGCAACGCCGACGTGGCCATGACCCGCGCCAAGGAGCGAGGGGCGGGCCACGTGGAGGTGTACGCCGCGCACATGCACGACACGGTGGTCTCGCGCCTGGAGCTCCAGATCCGCCTGCGCGAGGCGCTGGCCAAGGACGAGTTCTTCCTGGAGTACCAGCCCGTCGTGGACCTGGGCAGCTCCCAGGTGACCTCGGTGGAGGCGCTGGTGCGCTGGGACCGCGACGGCGAGAGGGTCGGCCCGGAGGACTTCATCGGCGCGGCCGAGGAGTCGGGCCTGATCGTGCCGCTGGGCGAGCGGATCCTGCGCGAGGCCTGCGAGAAGGTCGCGGTGTGGCGGCTCTCGGACTGGGACATCGGCCTGTCGGTGAACCTGTCGGTCAAGCAGGTGCTGTCGCCGCGCTTCGTGGAGTCGGTGGCGGGGATCCTCGCCGAGTCGGGGCTTCCGGCCGAGGTGCTGACCCTGGAGGTGGACGAGGAGGTCCTGCTCGACGACGGCGGGGAGGCCGTGCAGCGCCTGGGCGAGCTGCGCGAGCTGGGCGTGCGGCTGGCCATCGACGACTACGGGATGGGCTACGCGTCCCTGGCGCACCTGCGCAGGTTGAGCGTGGACGCGATCAAGATCGACCCGTCGTTCGTGGCGGACCTGGGCCGCGACGACACGGTCACGCTGCTCACGCACACGATCATCCAGCTGGGGCGCGACCTGGGGGTGCAGGTCGTGGCCGAGGGCATCGAGCGCTCCGAGCAGCTGGAGCAGCTGCGCGCCATGGGCTGCGACCACGGCCAGGGGTTCCTGGTGGCCCGGCCCATGCCCGCGAGCGGTGTGGAGTCACTCGTCGGCGGCGAGGCCGGGGTCAGCCTCTGACCGGACGGAACGCCGCCCGCGGCCCTGTCCGCGGCCGCCCCAGGCTCCCCGGAGGAGACCATGGCCGCGCGGCCGCGGGTTCCGGGCCGGACCGGTCGGCCGCCCTTCCGGGAGGGCGGATCGGGGGAACCCCCGGCCGCCGCCCGTGCGGTGTGCGTCACACGAAACCGGGGTGGCTTGTCAGCATTCGTCCAGTTCGTAGGGGTTGTCACGTCATCGGGCGAGGCCGCATGCTGACATTGACGTCTCAATATATGAGACAATATGTCGTTCTGGTTGACGGGCGCCCTCTCCGTCGGCCAATGTGGTCAGCATGCAGAGCAACTCCCTGATTCTCGTACTTGGTCGGCGCGCAGCCCGCTGAGTTTCCTCTGCTGCGCGCCACCCCTCAACCGCCGTCGGCGGTGGGGGTTTTTTTATTGCCAGGCCCAGAGTCAGACCCACCAGGCCAGAGCCCCCGTGCCGCTCTGACCCTCGCTGAAGGATCTTGAGATGACCGAGCAGATGACCGGCGCCCAATCGCTGATCAGGTCGCTGGAACAGGTCGGCGTTGACACTGTCTTCGGGATTCCCGGCGGCGCCATCCTCCCGGCCTACGACCCGCTCTACGACTCGGCCAAGGTGCGCCACATCCTCATGCGCCACGAGCAGGGGGCCGGTCACGCCGCCGAGGGCTACGCCTACGCCACCGGCCGTCCGGGGGTGTGCATGGCCACCAGCGGGCCCGGCGCCACCAACCTGGTCACCCCGCTCGCCGACGCGCACATGGACTCGGTCCCGATGGTCGCCATCACCGGCCAGGTCGCCTCCCCGATGATCGGCACCGACGCCTTCCAGGAAGCCGACATCTGCGGCATCACCATGCCGATCACCAAGCACAACTTCCTGGTCAAGGACGTGCGGGAGATCCCGCGGATCGTCGCCGAGGCCTTCCACATCGCCTCCAGCGGACGCCCCGGCCCCGTCCTGGTCGACATCTCCAAGGACGCCCTGCAGAACTCCGCCGAGTTCGTCTGGCCCGAGCGCCTCGAACTGCCCGGCTACCGCCCGGTCACCAAGCCGCACGGCAAGCAGGTCCGCGAGGCCGCCCGCATGATCGCCGAGGCCCGCCGTCCGGTGTTCTACGTCGGCGGCGGCGTCCTGCGCGCCGGCGCCTCCGCCGAGCTGCGCGTCCTGGCCGAGCTCACCGGCGCCCCCGTCGTCTCCACCCTGATGGCCCGCGGCGTCTTCCCCGACAGCCACCCGCAGTCGGTGGGCATGCCCGGCATGCACGGCGACGTCGCCGCCGTCGGCGCCCTCCAGAAGGCCGACCTCATCGTCGCCCTGGGCGCGCGCTTCGACGACCGCGTCACCGGACGCCTGGACAGCTTCGCCCCCGACGCCAAGATCGTCCACGCCGACATCGACCCGGCCGAGATCTCCAAGAACCGCCACGCCGACGTGCCCATCGTCGGCGACTGCCGCGAGGTCCTCGCCGACCTGGTCGTGGCCGTGCGCGCCGACCAGGAGAAGGGCCGCCAGGGCGACTACGAGGCCTGGTGGCAGCAGCTCAACCGCCTGCGCAACACCTACCCCAAGGGTTACGAGGCACCCGAGGACGGCAGCCTGTCCCCGCAGGCCGTCATCGAGCGCCTGGGCAAGGTCGTCGGCCCGGAGGCCACCTACGTCGCGGGCGTGGGCCAGCACCAGATGTGGGCCGCCCAGTTCATCGACTACGAGCGCCCCGGCTCCTTCGTCAACTCCGGCGGCCTGGGCACCATGGGCTTCTCCGTCCCCGCCGCGCTCGGCGCCAAGGTCGGCGACCCCGACCGGACCGTGTGGTCGGTCGACGGCGACGGCTGCTTCCAGATGACCAACCAGGAACTGGCCACCTGCGCGATCGAGGGCATCCCGGTCAAGGTCGCCGTGGTCAACAACGGCAACCTGGGCATGGTCCGCCAGTGGCAGACCCTGTTCTACGAGGGCCGCTACTCCAACACCGACCTCCAGACCTCCCCGCGCGACGAGAAGGTCCGCATCCCCGACTTCGTCCGCCTCGCGGAGGCGTACGGTTGTGTCGGCCTGCGCTGCGAGCGAGCCGAGGACATCGACGCCACCATCGAGAAGGCCATGGCGATCGACGACGCCCCCGTCGTCGTGGACTTCACCGTCAACCACGACGCCATGGTCTGGCCGATGGTCGGCCCCGGCGTCAGCAACGACAACATCCAGTACGCGCGCGACATGGCGCCGAACTGGGAACACGAGGACTAAGAGGAACAGGCGGAACCACCATGAGCAGTCACACGCTTTCCGTTCTGGTGGAGGACACCCCGGGTATCCTCGCCCGCGCCTCCGCCCTCTTCTCCCGTCGAGGCTTCAACATCGACTCGCTCAGTGTGAGCAACACCGAGTACCCAGGACTGTCCCGGATGACAATCGTGGTCAACTGCGACCTCCACCCCTTGGAGCAGGTGACCAAACAGCTCAACAAGCTGGTCAACGTCGTCAAGATCGTGGAGATGGACACCACCGCGTCGGTCCGGCGCGAGCTCCTGCTCGTCAAGGTCAAGGCCGACGCGTCCAGCCGCACCCACGTGCTACAGACGGCCGAGCTGTTCCGCGCGCACGTCGTGGACGTCAGCCCGGACGTCGTCGTCATCGAGGCCACCGGCGACCCCGAGAAGCTCGATGCCCTGGTCAGGAACCTGGAGCCGTTCGGCATCCGGGAACTCGTCAAATCAGGGCTGGTCGCCCTGGGACGCGGACCCCGGTCGATCACCGACCGATCCCTCCGCACGGTCGAGCGCAGCGCGTAGCGGTGACCTTCGGTTCACCGCTCCCGCTGGTGGACCCGGGGCCCGGGCGCACGGACCCCACCGCGTCCCACACGAAACTGAGAAACAAGGAGCAACCCCAAGTGGCAGCACAGATGTACTACGACGACGCCGCGGACCTCTCGCTCATCCAGAGCAAGAAGGTCGCCGTGATCGGCTACGGCAGCCAGGGCCACGCGCACGCGCTGTCGCTGCGCGATTCGGGCGTGGACGTGCGGATCGGCCTCGCCGAGGGGTCCAAGAGCCGGGCCAAGGCCGAGGAGGAGGGCCTGCGCGTCCTCACCCCCGCGGAGGCCACCCGCGAGGCCGACGTCATCATGATCCTGGTCCCCGACCACATCCACCGGGACCTGTACGCGGCCGAGATCGCGCCGAACCTGGAGGCGGGCAACGCCCTCTTCTTCGGCCACGGCTTCAGCATCCGCTACGGCCTCATCACCCCGCCCGAGGGCGTGGACGTGGCCATGGTCGCCCCCAAGGGCCCGGGCCACCTGGTCCGCCGCCAGTACGAGGCCGGGCGCGGCGTGCCCTGCCTGGTCGCGGTCGAGAAGGACGCCAGCGGGCAGGCATGGGACCTGGCGCTGTCCTGGGCCAAGGGCATCGGCGGCACCAAGGCCGGCGTCATCAAGACCACGTTCACCGAGGAGACCGAGACCGACCTGTTCGGTGAGCAGGCCGTCCTCTGCGGCGGCACCGAGGAGTTGGTCAAGGCCGGTTTCGCCACCCTGGTCGAGGCGGGCTACCAGCCGGAGATCGCCTACTTCGAGTGCCTGCACGAGCTCAAGCTCATCGTGGACCTCATGTACGAGGGCGGCATCTCCAAGATGAACTGGTCGGTCTCGGACAACGCCGAGTACGGCGGCTACACCCGCGGCCCGCGCCTGATCACCGAGCAGACCCGCCAGGAGATGCGCAAGATCCTCGGCGAGATCCAGGACGGCTCCTACGCCAAGGAGCTCATGGAGGAGTTCGACGCCGGGCAGCCGACCTTCACCAAGCGCCGCGAGGCCGAGCAGAACGAGCAGATCGAGAAGGTGGGCGCCGAGCTGCGCCCGCTGATGAGCTGGCTCAAGGCCTAGGCAGTGCTTTTTGGGGGCTCCGCTCCGCTTCGCCCCGTGCTCGGGACCCGGTGAACCACGGGGACGGGCGGCCCTTGGCCACCCGTCCCCGTCGGGCTTCCCTACCTCGCCGGTAGACTTCCGACCAGCCGTCACCCCCGATCCGGGCAGCGCCCACCACCTGCGCGGTCGGGCCGCACCACCCGAAAAGGAACCGTTGTGCCCAAACCCGCCGTACTCGTAGCGGAAAAGCTCTCGCCCGCCGGAATCGCGCTGCTCGAGGAGGACTTCGAGGTACGCCACGTCGACGGCGCCGACCGGTCCCAGCTCCTGCCCGCCCTCGCCGACGTCGACGCCCTCATCGTGCGCAGCGCGACGCAGGTGGACGCCGAGGCGATCGCCGCCGCCTCCCGTCTCCAGGTGGTGGCCCGGGCCGGTGTCGGTCTGGACAACGTGGACGTGGAGGCCGCCACCAAGGCCGGCGTCCTGGTGGTCAACGCGCCCACCTCCAACATCATCAGCGCCGCCGAGCAGGCCATCAACCTGCTGCTGGCCAGCGCGCGCAACACCGCTCCGGCGCACAACGCCCTGGTCAACGGCGAGTGGAAGCGCTCCAAGTACACCGGCGTCGAGCTCTACGAGAAGACCGTCGGCATCGTCGGCCTCGGCCGCATCGGCGCCCTGGTCGCGCAGCGCCTGTCGGCCTTCGGCACCCAGGTCATCGCCTACGACCCCTTCGTGCAGCCCGCCCGCGCGGCCCAGATCGGCGTGGAGATGACCACGCTCGACGAGCTGCTGGAGCGCTCGGACTTCATCACCATCCACCTGCCCAAGAACAAGGACACGCTGGGCCTGATCGGTGACGAGGCCCTGAGCAAGGTCAAGCCCACCGTGCGCGTCATCAACGCCGCGCGCGGCGGCATCCTGGACGAGGACGCGCTCTACCGGGCCCTCAAGGACGGCCGCGTGGCGGGCGCGGGCATCGACGTGTTCGCCAAGGAGCCGTGCACCGACAGCCCCCTCTTCGAGTTCGAGAACGTGGTCGTGGCCCCCCACCTGGGCGCCAGCACCGCCGAGGCCCAGGAGAAGGCGGGCACCCAGGTCGCCCGCTCGGTCAAGCTGGCCCTCTCCGGCGAGTTCGTCCCCGACGCCGTGAACGTGCAGGGCACCGGCGTGGCCGAGGACGTCAAGCCGGGTCTGCCGCTGACCGAGAAGCTCGGCCGCGTGTTCACCTCCCTCGCGGGCACCATCGCCAGCCGCATCGACGTCGAGGTGCGCGGTGAGATCGCCTCGCACGACGTCAAGGTGCTGGAGCTGGCCGCCCTCAAGGGCGTGTTCGCCGACGTGGTCGAGGACACCGTGACCTTCGTCAACGCCCCGCTGCTCGCCAAGGAGCGCGGCGTCGAGGTCAACCTGGTCACCAGCGACGACAACACCGACTGGCGCAACCTCATCACGGTCCGCGGCGTGCTCGCCGACGGTACCCGCGTGTCGGCCTCGGGCACCCTGACCGGTCCCCGCCAGGTCGAGAAGCTGGTGGAGATCAACAACTACACCATGGAGATCGGCCTGGCCGAGCACATGGTGTTCCTGTCCTACGAGGACCGTCCCGGCGTGGTCGGCACGGTCGGCGCCCTGCTGGGCGACGCCGGTGTCAACATCGCGGGCATGCAGGTCATCCGGGACCAGGAGGGCGGCAAGGCGCTGATCGCGCTCACCGTGGACTCCGCGGTGCCCGACGAGACCCTCGCCTCGATCTCCGCCGAGATCGACGCCGACATCAGCCGCCAGGTCGACCTGGAGGACTAGGGAACCGGGAGTTCCCTCCGGGTGGTCGCGGCAGGGGGCCGCAC
>NZ_QPFC01000871.1:0-8490 GCF_003427465.1 Nocardiopsis sp. TNDT3
CGCGCGGGGTCCGCGCGGACCCCGCGCGCGAGCCGCCGCGGGTGTGCGTTGGTGCCGGGGAGCTGTCAGAGTTGCCCCATGCGCTTGCTCCCCGGACGGTTCCTCGCCCGTGCCACCGCGCTCCCCGCGATCGCCGTCTCGGCCTGGCTCCTGGTGGCCTTCCCCCTCCTGGCCCTGGGCTCCCTCACCCCGCTGACGGCAGCCGTCCTCGGAACGCCCGCCGTGCTCGCGGCCTGCCTCCTGGTGCCCCGGCTCATTCCGGACCCGCCCGATGGGGAGGACGCGCCCTGGTGGCCGGTCGCCCTCGTCGTGCTGATCACGGTCGCCTTCGCCGCCGTGCAGATCGCCTACCACGCCGAGGCCCTGGTCATCCGCCGCGACCCCGCCTCCTACGCCATGTACACGGCGTGGATCGCCGAGAACGGGTTCCTGCCCATCCCGCAGCAGCGCGAGCTGATCGCGGGCGACGACCCCTCGCTCAGCTACCAGAGCCTGGCCCACTACCAGCGCGGCGACGTCATCTGGCCGCAGTTCATGGCCGGTGCGCCCCTGGTGACCTCCATCGGCTACTGGCTGGGCGGGCTCGACGGGATGCTCGTCACGACGCCGGTCCTGGGCGCGCTGGGCGTGCTCACCTTCGCCGGGCTCACCGCGCGCCTGGTCGGGATCCGCTGGGCGCCCCTGGCCGCCCTGGTCCTGGCCGTGTGCCTGCCCCAGCAGTGGGTCAGCCGCTTCACCTACAGCGAGCCGGTCACCCAGATCCTGCTGCTGGGCGGCCTGGTCCTGGCCTACGACGCGCTCGCGCGGCGCACCCGGATCACCGACCGGTGGTCGGCCGCGCACACGCTGGCCGCCGTGGCGGGACTGGCGTTCGGCCTGGGGCTGGTGGTGCGCATCGACGCGATCCGCGACCTGCTGCCCGTGGTCGGGTTCGTCGGCCTGCTGCTGCTCGCCCGCCGGGGACAGGCCCTGCCGCTGCTGGGCGGGCTGGCCGCGGGCGTGGGGCTGGGCCTGTACGCCGGGTACGGGCTGTCCCTGCCCTACCTGGAGTACCTCTCCGACTCCCTCAACCCCCTGCTGCTCATCAGCGCCGTCGTCATCGCCGTCACCGTCGCGGCCACCGCCGCCCTGTGGCGCCACGGCGTTCCGCGCGTGGAACGCGTGCGCCGGCTGCCCGACGCGGTGGCCGCGCTCGCCCTGCTCGCCATGGTGCTGTTCGCCGTCCGCCCCCTGCTGTGGCCGGACCACGGGCACGGCAGCGACTTCACCGACGGCTGGGTCGCCTACGTCCAGCAGCGCGAGGGCCTGCCCGTCGAGGGCAGCCGCACCTACTACGACATGAGCCTGTACTGGGTGGGCTGGTACGTGGGCCTGGCCACGGTCCTGTTCGCCTCGCTCGGCGTCGCCCACGTGCTGCGCCGCCTCTTCCAGCGGCGCGACCCCCAGTGGCTGCTGCCCGCCATGCTGCTGGTGTGGACGGTCGGCACCACCCTGCTGCGGCCCGCCATCACCCCCGACCACCCCTGGGCCAGCAGACGGCTGATCGCCCTGGTCATCCCGGCGTTCATCCTGTTCGCCGTCTGGTTCCTGGCCTGGCTCACCCGCTACTGCGCCGTCGCCGCCCACTCCGGTCGGAGCACGGCGGCGGCCCGCGCCCTCCCCGTCGTGGTCGCCGCCAGCGCGTCGGTGGCGCTGATCGTCCCCACCGCGGGCACGGCGGCCGGGATCATGGGGTACAGACAGGACGTCGGCAGCGTCGCCGCCACGCACCGGCTCTGCGCGGCGCTGTCGGAGGACGCCTCGGTGGTCGTGGTCGACTCCGACACGGCCGGGAACTACATGCCGCTGCTGCGCAACGTCTGCGGGGTGCCCACCGCGTCCATGGACGAGCCGACCCCCGGGGACGTGGACCGCGTGGTCTCCGAGATCCACGAACGCGACCGCGACGCCGTGCTCGCCGCCTCCGACTGGCAGGTCCTGGAGGACCTCACGGGCGGTGAGGCCGAGCCCGAGCGCCCCTTCCAGGTGAACGCTCAGATGGACCCGAGTACCCTCATGGAACCGCCGACCGGTTCCTGGGCCTTCAGGGGAAACGTGTGGGTGTCCGTGTTCCCCGACGGGGGATGAGCGCCCGGCCCGGCCCCTTCCCGAACCCACCCCATCCCGCCGAAGAAGAACCCATGAGCCACAGAAGCGACGACGCACCCAGGCAGCACGGCGAGGACCAGCCGGTCCGCGTCACCATCGTGCTCCCCTGCTACAACGAGGAGACCCACGTCGTCGACGAGGTCAAACGGATCTGCGGCGCCATGGACGCCTCCGGGTACTCCTACGAGCTGCTGGCCGTGGACGACGCCTCCACCGACGCGACCCTGGCCCGGCTGCGCGAGGTGGAGCCCCTCTACCCGCACATGCGCGTCATCGCGTTCGGGCACAACGGCGGGTCGGGCACCGTCCGCCGGATCGGCAGCCAGCGGGCCCGCGGCGAGTTCGTCGTGTGGACCGACGCCGACATGAGCTACCCCAACGAGCGCATCCCCGAGCTGGTCGGCATGCTGGAGGAGGACCCCGAGACCGACCAGGTCGTGGGCGCGCGCACGCAGGAGATGGGCAGCCACAAGGCCCTGCGGGTGCCCGCCAAGTGGGTCATCCGCAAGATCGCCGAACGCCTCACCAACACCCGCATCCCCGACCTCAACTCGGGGCTGCGGGTGTTCCGCCGCGAGGTCGCCCGTCCCTACCTGCGGCTGCTGCCGCCCGGGTTCTCCTGCGTCACCACCATCACGCTGGCCTTCCTGTCCAACCAGCACCCGGTCAGGTACGTGCCGATCGAGTACGCCAAGCGCGCGGGCACGTCCAAGTTCCACTTCGTGGGCGACGCCTACCGCTACATCCTCCAGGTGCTGCGCATGGTGATGTACTTCAACCCGCTCAAGGTGCTCATGCCGCCCTCCCTGGTGCTGCTGGGGGTCGGCACCGCCAAGTTCGTCTTCGACCAGGTGCGCAACCCGCTCTACATCCCCAACAACACCGTCATGATCCTCATGACGGGGCTGATCATCGCGGCGATCGCCCTGCTGGCCGACCTCATCGTGCGCTCCAGGGAGAGCGCGTGAGCCCGGCGGCGCGGGTGGCCCTGGTCGGGCCGGCCCACCCCTACAAGGGCGGCGGCGCCCGGCACACCACCGAGCTGGCGCACCGGCTGAGCGCGCTGGGCCACCCCACGGCCGTGGAGTCCTGGCGGGCGCAGTACCCGGCCGCCCTCTACCCCGGACAGCAGACCATCGAGGTCCCCGAGGGCGAGCCCTACCCCGGCACCCGCCACGAGCTGGCCTGGTACCGGCCGGACGGGTGGTGGCGGACGGGGCGGCGCCTGGCCCGCGAGGCCGACCTGGTGGTGCTCACACTGTTCTCCCCGGTGCAGGTGCCCGCCTACCTCGGCGTCCTCGCCGGGGTGCGCTCCGTGCGGCGTTCCGGGGGCGCGCGGGTGGTGGCGCTGTGCCACAACGTGCTGCCCCACGAGCGCCGGGCCGTGGACGTGTCCCTCGTGCGGGCCCTGCTGCGGCGGGTGGACGGCGTGGTCGCCCACTCGCCCGAGCAGGCGCGCCTGGCCGAGGGGCTCCGGGGGCCCGGGGCGCGGCGGCCCGTGGTCGCCCGGATGCCCCCGCACCTGCCCGAGACCGGCGGCGCGGTCGCCCCGGCGCCGGGGGAGCGGCGGCACCTGCTCTTCCTGGGTATCGTCCGCCCCTACAAGGGGGTGGACCTGCTGCTGCGCGCCCTGGCCGACGGAGCGCCCGGGGACGTGGCGCTCACCGTGGCCGGGGAGTTCTGGGGCGGCACAGCGGAGCTGGAGGAACTGGCCGCCGGGCTGGGGATCGCCGACCGGGTGCGGCTGCGGGACGGGTACGTCCCCGCCGGTGAGCTGCCGGAGCTGTTCGCCTCGGCCGACGCGGTGGTGCTGCCCTACCGCACCGCCACCGCCACCCAGAACGTGTGGCTGGCGCACGAGCACGGGATTCCGGTGGTGGCCACCCGCGCCGGAACCCTCCCCGACCACGTGCGCGAGGGGGTCGACGGCCTGCTGTGCGCGCCGGGCGACGCCGCCGACCTGGCCCGCGCGCTGGGGGAGTTCTACGCGCCGGGGGAGCCCGAGCGGCTGCGCGCGGGGGTCCGCCCGGTGGAGACCGAGCCGTACTGGCGGGCCTACACCGAGCGGTTGCTCGGGGCCTGAGGGTCTCCGGCACCGGAGACGGGAGTGCGCGGCGCCCACGGGGACGCCGCCAGAGCGGTCCCCCCGTAGGCCAGCTCCCCCCGGGCGCTCAGGAGCAGGGCGTCGCGGTCGTCCTCGGACAGGCGCGTCAGAGCGGCGGCCGGGTCGCGGGTGAGCGCGGTGGTGCCCCCAGCGCCGCCACGATCCCGGCCGCCACCCCCGCTCCGGGTCCACCGCCTCCGCGGGACCGGCCGGGGAACGAGACGACGCCCGTCAGGACCACGGTCCGGGCACGGCCTCCGGCCCCGGCACGGCCCTCCGGGACAGCAGCACCGACAGCCCCGCCCAGGCCACGTCCGCCACGGTCATCACCAGCCGCGACAGCACCGCCACCACCAGCGCGGCCCCTGCGTCCACCACCGGCGCCAGCGCCACCACCAGCACCGCCTCGCGCACCCCCAGGCCCGCCGGGGCGAACACCACCAGCAGCCCCAGCGTCCACGCCAGCGCGTAGGCGCCCACCGCCGGACCGAGCGACCGCAGCGCCTCGCCGCCCACCGCCCAGGTCAGCAGCCACACGTGCAGGCCCAGGGGCACCCACGCCACCAGGGTCCACCCCACGGCCGCGGCCATGGACCTCCCGCGCACGTCCAGGGGCCCGGCCTCGGCGACCTCGCGGAACCGGGCGAAGGGCCGGGCCGCCAGCCGGATCCCCCAGCCGACCACGCGCGGGTGCAGCGCGGCGAGCAGCACGGGTGCCAGCGCCAGCGCCCACCACCAGCGGCGGGCCGCCTCCGCCGACGACAGCGGCAGGGCCACCGCCGCGACCGCCAGCCCGGCCGCGACCGTCACCCCCACCGCGAGCAGGGTCGCCGCCGCACCGCGCGTGCGCGGCACGTTCCAGTCCCGGGCCAGCTCCACCTGGGCCACGAAGGCCCACACCGAACCCGGCAGGTACTTGCCGAGCTGTCCCACGAACATGACGCGGGCCGCCGTGCGGCGGGGCAGGGGGGAGCCCATCCCGGCCAGCAGCGCACGCCAGGCGAGCATCTGCGCGGTGAGCCCCGCCATGCCCGTCAGCGCCGCCGCGGGCAGCACCCACAGGGGCAGCGCCGCCGCGGCGTCCCGGGCCTGTGCCCAGTTCGCGCGCAGGGCCAGTCCCACGCACACGCACACCACCAGCAACAGCGCCAACCGCACCCACGGGCTACTGCGCAGCCGACTCAGCACGTGGCCTCCCTCCCGTACGTGCCGACCCTACGCCGCCCGCGCACCCGCCGGCCCCCGTGGACGTTGCGGACAGAGGCCCGCCCACGCCGCAGTGCCCAGCCCCGCGGACGTACCGGACCGGCACCTGCGTCCGCGTCTCGCGCTCCGCCTCCCGGCCGCTGCGGGCGTTCCGGCCCAGCGGGTCCGTCCACGCCGTCCCAGCCATCGTGGACTCCCGGACCAGTGGCCCACAACGTGCACTCCTGGACCACAGACCCCACCACGCCCCGAGGCCCCTCCCGCACTCCCGACCAGCGGCGGAACCCGGCGGTGACGCCCCGCACACATCCGGTGCCACCGGTGGTGCGTCCGCGCGCGCGAAAGGAGCGGGGCGTAGGGTTGCGCCCTATGAGTGGTGCGAACGACCCGGCCCCCGTCCCCTCCCCGACCCCGTCCGCCATGCGCAGGGCCCTGGCCCGCGCCCGGGACGGCAAGACCCTCGACGTCACCGAGGCAGAGGTACTCCTGCACGCCAGGGGCGAGGACCTGGACGTCCTCCTCGAACACGCCGGAAGGGTGCGCGACGCCGGGCTGGAGGCCGCGGGCCGCCCCGGGGTCGTCACCTACAGCCGCAAGGTGTTCGTCCCCCTGACCCGCCTGTGCCGCGACCGCTGCCACTACTGCACGTTCGCCACGGTGCCCGGCCGCCTCGACGCCCCGTTCCTGTCGCCCGACGAGGTCCTGGACATCGCCCGGCGGGGCGCCGGGATGGGCTGCAAGGAGGCCCTGTTCACGCTCGGCGACCGGCCCGAGGACCGCTGGAAGCAGGCCGCCGAGTGGCTCAACGCCCACGGCTACGACGACACCCTGTCCTACGTGCGGGCCATGGCCATCATGGTGCTGGAGGAGACCGGCCTGCTCCCGCACCTGAACCCGGGCGTGCTCACCTGGGCCGACCTCCAGCGCCTCAAGCCGGTCGCCCCCTCCATGGGGATGATGCTGGAGACCACCTCCACCCGGCTGTTCACCGAGAAGGGCCAGGCCCACTACGGCAGCCCGGACAAGGACCCGGCGGTACGGCTGCGCGTGCTGGAGGACGCCGGGCGCTCCAGCGTCCCCTTCACCACCGGCATCCTCCTGGGCATCGGTGAGAACACCGCCGAGCGCGCCGAGTCGATCTTCGCGATGCGCGGCGCCTCGCGGCGCTACGGCGGCGTCCAGGAGGTCATCGTGCAGAACTTCCGCGCCAAGCCCGCGACCGCGATGATGCACCGGCCCGACGCCGAACGCGAGGAGATGGCCGCCGCCATCGCCGTCACCCGTCTGGTCATGGGGCCCAGGGCGCACGTGCAGGCGCCGCCCAACCTCATCGGCGCCGAGCACGGGGGCGTGGACGAGTACGGGCTGATGCTGCGCGCGGGGATCGACGACTGGGGCGGGGTCTCCCCGCTCACCCCCGACCACGTCAACCCGGAGCGGCCCTGGCCGCAGATCGACGACCTCGCCGCGCGCACCGCCGCCCACGGCTTCGCCCTGCGCGAGCGGCTCACCGTCTACCCCGAGTACGTCCTGGCCGGGGAGCCCTGGCTGGACCCGCGCGTGGCCGGGCACGTGGCCGCCCTCGCCGACCCCGAGACCGGCCTGGCCCGCGAGGACGCGCCCGTGGTGGGCCGCCCCTGGCAGGAGCCCGAGGCGGTGCTGGTCTCCTCCGGCCGCACCGACCTGCACACGGGGATCGACGCCGAGGGGCGCACCGCCGACCGCCGCGGCGACTTCGACGCCGTCTACGGGGACTGGGACGAGCTGCGCTCCGGCGTGGACCGCGAGGGGGCCGTGCCGCGCAGGTTCGACCCCGACATCGCGGCGGCCCTGCGCAGCGCCGAGTCCGACCCCGCGGGGCTGTCCGACGACGCGGCGCTCGCCCTGCTGCACGCCGACGGGGCCGAGCTGGAGGCGCTGACCGACCTGGCCGACCGGGTGCGCCGGGACGCGGTCGGCGACGACGTCACCTACGTCGTGACCAGGAACATCAACTTCACCAACGTCTGCTACACCGGCTGCCGCTTCTGCGCGTTCGCCCAGCGCCGCACCGACGCCGACGCCTACACGCTCTCCCTGGAGCAGGTCGCCGACCGCGCCGAGGAGGCCTGGAAGGCCGGGGCGACCGAGGTGTGCATGCAGGGCGGCATCCACCCGGACCTGCCCGGCACCGCCTACTTCGACATCGCCGCCGCCGTGCGCGAGCGCGTCCCGGACATGCACGTCCACGCGTTCAGCCCGATGGAGGTGGTCAACGGGGCGGCGCGCACCAACCTGCCGGTCCGCGAGTGGCTGCTGCGCGCCCGCGAGGCCGGGCTCGGCTCCGTGCCGGGCACCGCCGCCGAGATCCTCGACGACGAGGTCCGCTGGATCCTCACCAAGGGCAAGCTGCCCGCGGCCGAGTGGATCGACGTCATCACGTCCGCGCACGACCTGGGCATCCCCACCACGTCCACGATGATGTACGGGCACGTGGACTCGCCCAGGCACTGGGTGGCGCACATCAAGCTGCTGCGCTCCCTCCAGGAGCGGTCGGTGGAGCGCAACGGCCGCCGGGGGTTCACCGAGTTCGTCCTGCTGCCGTTCGTGCACACCAACGCGCCCATCTACCTGGCCGGGCTGGCCCGCACCGGGCCGACGGTCCGGGAGAACCGCGCCGTGCACGCCCTGGCCCGCCTGCTGCTGCACGGGCACATCGACAACATCCAGTGCTCGTGGGTCAAGCTCGCCGAGGACACCTGCCGCCAGCTGCTCTCGGGCGGGGTGAACGACGTCGGCGGCACCCTGATGGAGGAGACCATCAGCCGGATGGCCGGGTCGGGCCAGGGGTCGTTCAAGACCATCAGCGACATCCGCGCCCTGGTCGAGCCGACGGGCCGCCCCGTCCGCCAGCGCACCACGGCCTACGGTCCGGTGCCGCAGGAGCGCCAGCGCGCGGCCGAGGCCAGCGACGGCGTGGCCCCCAGCGTCCGGCGCCCCTCGCTGCCGCTGGTCTAGACGCCGGAGGAGGGGGTGAAGCGCCGGGGGACGGC
>NZ_QPFC01000872.1:0-4043 GCF_003427465.1 Nocardiopsis sp. TNDT3
CGGAGGTGGTCGTGACGGTCACTCCGAGGGTCTGGCCGTCGGCGGTGAGCTCACAGCGGATCTCGGCGCCCACCTCCGCGGGGAGGTCCTCGGGGCAGGTGAAGCCGTCGGGGGTCTGGCCCACCTCCTCGGCCAGCATCTCGCTCGACCGCTCGGCGACCTGTTCGGCGCCGACTGCGTCGGGGCCGCCGATGCTGAACTCGAACGAACAGCCGGTGGACAGAAGCAGGGAGACCGCGCCCAGTGCCGTTCCGGTGATGACTCGACGGCGTCCGGTCTGCCGCATGGCGGCCTCCTCAGTGTTCGGGGATGTGCACGGGTATGGACGCCGAACGCGAGGAGCGGGTTCCGGAGCGGATGGCTCCGATGCGGGGATGTGACATCGGTGTCTGGTGTGGTCGGCCGGTGCCGCGCCGGGGAGCCGCCCGGATGTGCTTGCCCCGGGGCGGGGGAACGGGAAGGGTGGAACACAGCGGTGGGGGCCGCGTCCTGTCGGGCGGCCCCCACCGTCGTCGTGTACCGGTCCGGGTCGGTCGTGTCCGGGTCAGTCCTCCGGATCGATCCGCCGGTTGAGTCGTCGCAGGAACTCGGGGTCGTCGTCCGGTCCGAGCGGGTGCGGGCTGCCCGAGGGCTTGGTGAAGTCGGACGGGTCGAGGTCGTCGGCCGAGGCCGTGGCCTGTGTCGGGGAGGGCGCGCTCCCGCGGGCTGAGGCCGCCTGGCGCGGGCGGCCGAGGAGGAGCCACAGGATGGCGCCGACGGGCACGAACAGCACGATGACGAACACCCACAGCACCTTCGGCAGAGTGCGCACCTCAGAGGAAGGGGTGGTGAGCGCGTCGAAGAACGCGTACACCCACAGAACGATCGATACGAGCGTGATCAGGCCACCAAGCCACACCATGGTTCCAGCCTAACTCTTGCAGTCGACTCCTCACGGTCGGGACACCGGGCCGGAGGGCAGGGGGAGTCCGCGGAGCGGTTGACCGGCCGACGGGGCGGTCGGAGGGCCCTGTGGCTCCTGGAGCTCTGGCTCCCGCCGGATGGGTTGTCTTGGGGCACTCGGCCTCAGGGCGTGCTCTCGCTCGGCTCCCCGAGCAGGAGGGCGCGCACCTCCGACTCGCGGAAGCGGCGGTGCCCTCCCGGGGTCCGGATGCTGCTGATCCGCCCGGAGGCGGCCCAGCGCGTGACGGTCTTGGGATCAACCCGGAAGAGTGAGGCCACTTCCCCGGGGGTCAACAGGCGTTCGCTTGCTCGTTCCACCTTCACATTCCCCCAATCGTGCCCGCCTCGGACTGTGGGGGCGGCGGGCGTTTGATCCCCTAGTGTGCACGAGTTAGACCGTTTCCTCCCTAGTTTTCGGAGAAATTGCGGTGTTGGGGGGAGGAGTACCGGATATGTGACCGGAACGTGATGTTCGGACCCTGCTGTCGGGATTGGAAACATCCCATGACTATGCGAATCGTGTTCGCCTATGTCCCGTTCCCCTGTGCCGCAAGCGACACACCGACCCGATGCCCGTCGCGGCGGGCACGCCCTTAACCTGGAGATAAGGACCTGTGGGAGGCCGTCGGCCCGACCCGTGTGGGGTGCGGGAACGTCCGGACACAGGTGTTGACCGGGCGTTCCGCGCCGCCGATGGGCGTAGCGACCAATCTAGTCCAGGTAATCGTCTGTTGTGAGGCTTTTGGATGCGTAGCTTGCTGACCTATACCGCCGCCCGCCTGGGGCTGTTCGCGGCGGCCTTCGGAGTGGTCTACCTTTTCGGCGCCCGTGCGTGGATCGCCCTCATCCTGGCCTGGCTGGTCAGCGGACTGGCCTCCTACGTCCTGTTGTCCGGGATGCGCGACAAGGTCTCCGCGAGCGCGGTGGAGCGGATGGAGCGCCGCAAGGCGAACAGCCTGTCCGCGCGCCTGGCGGACGCCTCCGCCCGCGAGGACGACTTCCAGGAGGCACCGGATCAGGAGGCGGCCCCTGCCGGGGCCGACGCCCGTGCCGAGGAGGCCGGGGCCGAGGCGAAGCCGGGCGAGGACGCGCCGACCGCCGCCAGGGAGTCCTGACCGGAGCGGTGGCCGGGGAGCGTTCGGCTCCCGCCGGGGGCGCTCCCGCCGCCAGCGCCACCGTCGGCGGCCACAGCGGCCCCGGGAGCGGGAACACCGATCCGGACACCCGTTCGCGGTGGCCCTACCCTGTGCCCGTGCCCGCGTCCGCCCCGCCCGCTGACCGGCGCGCCTCCGTCCCGTGCCTGTCGATGCCCTCGGCCGCGCGGCCCACGAGCGGCGGCAGGACCGCGGCCAGGTAGAGGGCCGCGCACGCCAGTAGCACCGGCGCCGCTCCGAGCAGTCCGGCCGCCGCGCCCGCGACGGGCGCGCCCAACGGCGCCGCCATCCGGGTCAGCGCGCCGATCGTCGCCGTGCCCCGCCCCACGGCTCGGCGGGGCAGGCGCTCGAACAGCACCGCGCCCAGGATCGGGTTGAGTACCCCGCCCGCGAGCCCGCACAGGCCCCACACCGCCAGGACCGCCCACAGCGGCACGTCCAGCGCCAGCACGACCAGCCGGGGCGGCCCGGCCAGCACCAGCCCCGCGAAGAACACCGCCCTCCGGGGCAGCAGGTGCCCGACCGCCGTGGCCGCGAGCGAGCCCACCACCGAGGCCGCGCCCATCACGCCGCCCAGGAGGCCGACCACCGCGGGGCCCATGCCGTTGTCGTCCACCCACACCGGCAGTAGTACCGAGGCCACGGACATGTCGATCATGTTGGTGACCGCGAGCACGACCACCAAAACGCGCAGGGTGGCGTCGCCCCAGACCGCCCGCCAGCCGGTGCGCAGCCTGGTCGGGTAGCCCGCGTCCGCCTCGGGGTCCCCGCCCGGGCGGGGGCGCTCCCCGGGCTGGGTGGCGGCCAGTACCACCGCCGCCGCGGCGAGCAGCGCGGCGTTCGTGTACAGGGCGGGGAGCGCGCCGAGCAGGGACACCAGTCCGCCCGCGGCCACCGGTCCGACGGTCGTGGACAGCCGGTCCACGGTTCCGGTGAGTCCGGTGACCCGTTCGAGGCGCGTCCCCGTGCGTTCGGCGACGGCCGGGGCCATGGAGACCTTGGCGGCCTCGGCGGGGCCGGTGGCCAGGCCGATCACGGTCACCAGCGCCAGGAGCACGGGGAAGGACAGCAGCCCGGCCGTGTGCAGCAGCGGGACGCAGGCCACCGCCGCCGCGGCGACGAGGTCGGCGCGCACGCTCACGGCACGCTGACCCATCCGGTCCAGCAGCGGGCCGCCCAGCAGTCGGGCCAGGGTGTAGGAGCCGATCTCGAAGAAGGCCACCGCCCCCATGGACGCCGGGCTGCCGGTGGCCTCCAGGACGAACCAGGGGATGGCGATCATCGCCAGCCGCGTGGCGGTGTAGCACAGGGCCTGGGCGGCGACCAGCCCGCCGACGCTCCTCACGTGCCCGTCCCCGTCGCCCCGTCGTCCCCCTCCACGTCCGGGCCCCTGTCCTCGGGGTCGGGGAAGGCGGCGAACTGGACGTGCACCGGTCGGCTGCCGGGGGCGCCGGTCTCGCGCGTGTAGCGGTCGAAGAGCGCGCGGACCTCCTCCCGGAAGGCGGAGAGTTCCTCCAGGGTCAGCTCCGTGCGCCGCCCGGACATGACCTGGGCCTCGCGCCAGCCCTCGGGCTGGGCCGCCCACAGGTTGACGGCCGAGGCCAGTTCCTCGCTCCAGCTGGCGGCCAGGGCCATGCGCACGGCGGCGCTCAGCTCGGGCTCGTCGGTGTCCAGGTGCTCGGGGAAGCGGAATCCCTTGTGCCTGGAGCGCCACCAGCGCTCCCGCGAGGTGCCCAGGGAGGGGTCCTCCTCGATGAACCCGTGCGCCTCCAGCTGCCGCAGGTGGTAGCTGGCCGAGGCGGAGGAGACATCCAGCCACTCCGAGACGGTCTTGCCGGTGGCGGGCCCCCGCTGCTGGAGGAGGTTGAGGACGCGGATGCGCAGGGGGTGGGCCAGCCCGCGGAGGGAGCGGGCGTCGAGGGTCGCCGCATGGGCGAAGGGGTCGGG
>NZ_QPFC01000873.1:0-8600 GCF_003427465.1 Nocardiopsis sp. TNDT3
GCCCGGCCGGAGCCGGGCCGTCGGGGGCTCAGGCCCGGATGCTGCGGGGCTGGCCCTCGCCTGTGCCGACGCTGATCTTGCGCGGCTTGGCCTGCTCGGCGACCGGGATGCGCAGGGTCAGGACGCCGTCGGCGTAGTCGGCCTGGATGGCGTCGGTCTCCAGCGTCTCGCCGAGGAACAGCTGCCGGGAGAAGGTGCCGGTGGGCCGCTCGGCGACCACCACCGACTCGCGGTCGCGCACGGTGTCGGGGCGCTCGGCGGTCACCGTGAGCACGTTGCGCTCGACCTCCAGGTCGATGGAGTCGGCGCGCACGCCCGGCAGGTCGAAGCAGACGACGAAGACATCACCGTCACGGTAGGCGTCGATCGGCATCGCGGCCGGTCGGGACGCATCGCCCAGGATCCGCTGTGTCAGGCGGTCGATGTCCCGGAAGGGGTCGGTACGCATCAGCATCATGGAAACCTCCCTTGGCTCTACTAGAAAACCTGATGCGAGGTGACGCAAGTTTTATACCTCAGTCTGGAGAGGTAAACAACTATGTCCGACAAAGATTTCCTCAAGCCGTGGGTAAGACGACGGTCCCGACGGGAAGGATGCGCTGATGAGGGGACCGGGGCCGGATCCTGTCCGGGGCCTGTACACGATCTCCGTGGCCGCGGAGCTGTCCGGCGTCGCGCCGCGGAGCCTGCGCGCCTACGAGGAGCGGGGCCTGGTCGCTCCGGCGCGCACCGAGGGCGGCACGCGGCTGTACAGCGACGACGACATCATCCGCCTGCGGCGGGTGGCCGAGCTGGCCGCCCAGGGGGTGAACCTCGCGGGGATCGGCCGGATCCTGGAGCTGGAGGAGGAGAACACCCGGCTGCGCGGCGGTCCCGGGTGAGGCGGGCGGGGGCCGGCTCCGCCCGGACCCGGCCCGGACACGGCGAGGGCCCCGGGAGCGGGCTCAGTCGCCCTCCCGGGGCCCTCGCGGGGGTTCTCGCCCGCCGTCTAGCGGGAAGCGCCGTCCGCTTCGCCGCCGCCCTTCCCGCGCTTGGCCTCCAGGCGCTCGGCCAGCTCGTCACGGGTGATGAGCTCCTCGTCGATGCGCCCGGTCCGGTAGCCCACGCGGGCGGCGATGTGGCCCGCCACCGGGACGGTCACGATCTGGAACAGCGCCACCAGCAGCAGCGTTCCGGCACTGAAGACGTTGGTCTCCACGGGGATCAGCCGGATGCCGATCCCCACCAGCACCAGCAGCAGTCCCAGGATCTGCGGCTTGGCGGCGGTGTGCATGCGCGAGAGCAGGTCGGGGAAGCGCAGCAGGCCCACGCCCGCCACGAGCGAGAGCATGGCCCCGGCCAGGACGCACAGGAGCGCCACCCAGTCCAGGACGGTGATCAGCTGGTCGCTCACGAGGTCTCCCCCTTCTCCGGCCGCTCCGAGTCGGGGACCGCGTCGGTGGGCGTCGCTGAGGTCGGATGGGCCTCGGTCGGCGTGGCGATGTGCTCCTGGTCCTCGTGCGCCCGCCGCGCGACGAACTTGGCGATGCTGACCGAGCTGACGAAGCCCAGCAGGGACAGGACCAGCAGCGTCGGCAGGACCGTGGGGTCGCGGGTGAAGGCCGCGTAGGCGCCCACGCCGGCCAGCGCCGAGGCGAGCAGCACGTCCACGGAGATGGCCCGGTCCAGGATGCCCGGACCGATGAGCATCCGGGTCACGCTCAGCAGCGCGGCCAGGCCGAGCATGACGCCGATGACGATCCACAGGACGTTCACGGTCTCCCCCTCCCGCCGCCCAGCACGGGCTCCCCGGCCCGCAGCGCGGCGATGTCCTCACGGGTGCCCAGCGCCATCACGATCCGCTCCTCCAGGTGCAGGACGTCCTCGCGCCCCTGCTCGATCGAGCCGTCGTCGTCCGCGCCCAGCACGTGCACGTACAGGGTCCGGTCCGGCTGGCCGACCTCGACGATCACCGAACCCGGGATGATCGAGCTGGCGATCGACACGCACACCTGCATCAGGTCGGAGTCGGTACGCAGCCGCACCTCCACCACCGAGCTGTGCACCCGTCCGGGCGTGAAGGTCTGCACGGTCACCCGGAAGCTGGCCCAGACCATTCGGGCGAGCATGTACACCAGCAGCCGGACCAGGTACAGCGGCCGGAACCGGAACCCCGGGGAGATCGGCGGCAGCGGGAACACCAGCATGATCACCACCGACACCAGGAAGCCCAGGACCAGCAGGCCCAGCGACTCCGGCCGCAGATGGAAGGCGTCGAAGAGCAGCATCCACACCAGGGTCATGCCGAGTGCCACCGGGATCTGCACCTTGCCCAGGCGCCTGCGCAGCGCGGTCAGGCCGATCCGCTTCTTCTCCTGCAGGCCGTTCACCGGTCGCCTCCCAGAACCGCCTCGATGTAGGGGCCGCGCGCCTGGAGCTCGACCGCCGCGTCCGAGGAGTACTCGATCAGCGGTCCGGCCAGCACCGTCAGGGCGATGCTGAACACCACCAGCGCCACCGTGGCGCCGACCATACTCCTGGGCAGGACGACGGACGTGACCACGGGCGTGGCCGCGGTCGAGGTGTCGCCCAGGCGGGAGGACGGACCGACCGCCTCGCCGGGGCCCAGGGCCGCGGTGGAGGGGTCGTCGGTCTCGGTGTCCTCCAGCACGGTGCCGGGCTCGGCCACCATGCCCTCGGAGGGCGTGCGCCAGAACGCGTAGTTCCACACCCGGGCGATGACGTACAGGGTCAGCAGGCTCGTCAGCACCGACGCGCCCACCAGGGCGTAGGCCAGCGGCGTGCCCGCCTCCACCCCGGCCTGGATCAGGCCGAGCTTGCCGAGGAAGCCCGACAGCGGCGGGATGCCGCCCAGGTTCATCGCCGGGACGAAGAACAGGACCGCGAGTATCGGCGCGATCCGCACCAGTCCGCCCAGCTGGTCCAGCGAGGTGGAGCCGCCCCGGCGCTCGATCAGACCCGTGATGAGGAACAGCGTGGTCTGCACCGTGATGTGGTGCGCGACGTAGAACACCGCGCCCGCCATGCCCTGCTCGCTGCCCAGGGCCACACCGAACACCATGTACCCGATGTGGCTGATCAGCGTGAACGACAGCAGACGCTTGATGTCGGTCTGCGCGACCGCGCCGAGGATGCCCATGATCATCGTCGCCAGGGCGACGACCATCAGCAGGTCGTTGAGCTGGTCGCCCGGGAACAGCAGGGTCTGGGTGCGGATGATCGCGTACACGCCCACCTTGGTGAGCAGGCCCGCGAACACCGCCGTGACCGGCGCGGGCGCGGTCGGATAGGAGTCGGGCAGCCACGCGGCCAGCGGGAAGACCGCCGCCTTGATGCCGAAGGCGAACAGCAGCACGACCTGGAGGACCGCCCGCAGGTCCGAGGACAGCTCGGGCAGCCGCTCGCCGAGCTGGGCCATGTTCACGGTGCCGGTCGCGCCGAAGACCAGCGCGATGGCGATGAGGAACAGCACCGACGACACCAGGGACACCACGACGTAGATGGCGCCCGCCCGCATCCGGGACTGCGTGCCGCCCAGGGTCAGCAGCACGTAGCTGGCCGTCAGCAGGATCTCGAACCCGACGTACAGGTTGAACAGGTCACCGGCCAGGAAGGCGTTGGAGACGCCCGCCACCAGGATCAGGTAGGTCGGCTGGTACACCGACAGCGGTGCCACCTCGGCCTTGCCCGCCATGCCCTGGCCGATGGAGTACACCAGCACGGCCAGCGTGATCGCCGCCGACACCGTCACCATCAGCGCGGAGAGCCGGTCGGCGACCAGGGTGATGCCGATCGGCGCCTCCCAGCCGCCCACCTGCACGACCTGCGGGCCGTAGGCGTGGGAGCCGAGCATCAGCACGAGGCCGATGACCAGCACCAGGGCCAGCGAGATGACGCTGAGCGCCTGCTGGAGCCGGGGCCAGCGGATGCCGAGCGCCAGCTTCACCCCGGCCGCGAACAGCGGGAGCACCACCGGCAGCGGGATGAAGTAGTGCAGCAGACCGACGAAGTAGTCCGTCCCCATGGTCACTCGCTCCCTTGCAGGTCGCTGTCCTCGGCGCGGGCCAGGCGCTCGCGTTCGGCCCGCATGGTCTGGCGCGCCTGCCTGCGCTGCGAGCGGATGCGGCGGCGCAGCTCGCGCCACAGCTCGCGCTCGGCGGCGCGGTCCGCCCGCCTGTGCTCGCGCAGGCGCCTGCGCCCCTGGCGGATGCGCCCGCGCAGCTCCTGGACCTGGGCGGTCATCGACTCCGCGCGGTCGCTCAGGCGGCGCATGGTCTCGCGGGACTGCTCGTCCGGATCGTTCTCCTCCGCCTCCAGCTCGTAGCGGGCCAGTTCGGCCTGCGCCCGCGCGATCTCGGCCTTGATGCGGGCCTGCTCGGCCAGCTCGCGGGCGTCGGCGGTGGCGATGGTCGCCTGGAGTTCGGCCCGCTGGCGGCGGATGTCGGCCTGGAGCCTGCGGCGCTCCTTGAGGAAGCGCTGGCGCACCGCGCGGCGGCCCTCGCCCTGGACGATGCGCAGGTCCTCCGCGTCGTCCTGGACCTCGTCGTTGCCCTCCAGCTGCCAGTTCCGGTAGGCCATGGCCAGCAGGAAGGCGGTGATGCCGAGGGTGATGACGATCGCCGTCAGGATCATCGCCTGCGGCAGCGGGTCGGTCATCTCCTCCGGTTCGGTGAACCACAGGACCGGCGGCCCGCCGGGCTCGCCCGCCATGGACAGGATCATCAGGTTGACCCCGTTGCTCATGACGATGAAGCCGAGCAGCACGCGGGTGAGGCTGCGCTCCAGCAGGAGCACGACGCCCACCGCGACCAGGACGCCGACGATGACGACCAGGAGCAGGCTGGGGGACTCGTTCACGAGATGACCTCCTCGGGGCGTTCGGGTCCCCCGGTCCTGGCCTGGGCCTCCGAGTGCGCGGCGTCCCGCTCGATCTGCTCGTCGATGCGGGCGCCGAGGCTGCGCAGGATGTCGAGGATGAGCCCGATCACCAGCAGGTACACGCCGATGTCGAAGAGCATGGACACCGTGACGTGGGCCTCGCCCAGGATCCAGAAGTCGATGTAGGTGTCGCCTCCCGCGAGGACGTCGGTGCCGAAGACGGCCCCGCCCAGCGCGGTGCCGGTGGCCACGGCCAGGCCCGCGCCGATCAGCGCGCCCGGCTGCACCCACGCGGTGGCGTACAGCTCGAACCGGCCTCCGGCCAGGTAGCGGACGATGAACGCCAGGCCCGCGACGATGCCGCCCGCGAAGCCCCCGCCGATGGCGGTGTGGCCGGTGAGCAGCAGGTACACCGAGATCACCATGATCACGGGGAACAGGAAGCGCGAGACGACCTCGAAGATGACCGACCGGCGCTCGGTGGGCAGGGCGTCGGCGCCCGGCAGCCAGGTGCGCGCCCACCGGGGCTCGACGTGCATCCTGCGGGGGGCGAACCGCAGGCCGCCGAGGTCGAGTCCGCGCTGGCCGTCGGCGGGCGGCGGCGGTTCGGTGACCGACAGGGCCATCACCCCGCCCGGCGTCTTGCGCGGCTGGGCGCGGCGGCGCACGAACATCAGGCTGGCCACGCCGGCGGCCGCGGCGGCGAGCACCGAGATCTCGCCCATGGTGTCCCAGGCCCGGACGTCGACCAGCAGGACCGAGATGATGTTGTAGCCGCCCGCCTCCTCGGCCGCGGCCGGGTAGCCCGCCGAGATGGAGGGCTCCTGGCGGCCCGCGAGGGCGAACCAGGTCATCGCGGCCACCAGGACTCCGGTGGCCGCGCCCAGGGCCAGGTTCCACACCCGGCGCCCGCGCAGCGCGGGCGCCGAGAAGCGGGCCGGGAAGCGGCGCAGCACCAGCACGAAGACCACCAGGCTGACGGTCTCCACGAGGAACTGGGTGAGCGCGATGTCGGGGGCGCCCATCAGGTAGAACAGGGCGGCGACGCCGTAGCCGCCGGTGCCCACGAGGATCACCGCGAACAGGCGGCGGCGCACGAACAGCGTCAGCAGGGCGGACGCGCCGATGATCAGGACCGGGATGATCTGGACCGGGCTGTCCCACAGGCGCACCGCGGGGTAGTCCCCCTCCCAGATCCGGCCGCTGACCATCCACCACCCGGCGGCGACGACCAGCGTGACCAGGATGGTGCCGAGGTAGACCGGCAGCGAACCGCGCTGGGTGCCGCCGGTGACCTGGAGGGCCAGGTTCTCCAGCGCGGCCAGCATCCGGCGGTAGACCCGGTCGGCGTCGGGCAGCGCGGTCCGCGTTCCCGCCCACACGATCTCGTGGCGGAACCGGAACAGCGCCAGGCCGCCCGCGACGCACACCGCCGACAGCAGCAGGGGCAGTCCCAGGCCGTGCCACAGGGCCAGGTGCTTGGCGTAGTCGCCCTCGGCGACGGGGACGGTGTCGGCGTACACGGCCAGGAAGGGGTCCACGAGGGTGGAGAGCAGGCCGCCGAGCAGGCCGAGCCCGGCCAGGACCGCGGCGGGCGCCTGGAGGAGCGGGCCGGGGGCGTGCAGCGGGGTGGCCGGGACGTTCTCCTTGTCCCAGAAGGCGCCCCACAGGAAGCGCAGGCTGTAGGCGACGGTGAAGGTGGAGCCGATCACGATGCCCGCCAGGACGGCGATGTCGGCGCCTCCGCCGTGCTCGAAGGCGCCGAAGGCCAGCTCCTTGGCGGCGAACCCGAGGGTGGGCGGCAGACCCGCCATGGAGGCCAGAGCCACGACCGAGGTCCAGAAGGTCACGGGCATGGAGGAGCGCAGGCCGGACAGCTCGCGCAGGTCGCGGGTCCCGGTGCTGTGGTCGATGACGCCGACCACGAGGAACAGCGGCGCCTTGAACAGCGAGTGCGCGATGAGCATCGAGATCCCGGCCAGGGCGCCGGCCTGGGTTCCGGCGCCCAGCAGGGTGATGAGGAAGCCCAGCTGGCTGATGGTGCCGTAGGCCAGGACCAGCTTGAGGTCGTACTGGCGCAGCGCCTTCCAGCCCGCGAGGACCATGGTGAGCGTGCCGAAGAACAGGGCCGTGTACTTCCACACGGCGACGTCGTGGAAGGCGGGGGTGAGCCGGGCCACCAGGTAGACGCCCGCCTTGACCATCGCCGCGGCGTGCAGGTAGCCGGAGACCGGCGTGGGGGCGCGCATGGCGGCGGGGAGCCACAGGCTGAACGGCAGCAGGGCCGACTTGGACATCGCGCCGACCATGATGAGCACGAGCGCGACGTTGACCAGGGCGCCGGCCGGCGGCGAGGCGACGATCTCGGAGATCACGTAGGTCCCGGCGGTCTCGCCGAGCATGATCATGCCCACGAGCATCGCCAGTCCGCCGAAGGTGGTGACGGTCAGGGCCGTCATCGCCGCCCGGCGGCTCTCCTTCAGCTCCGTGCTGTGCCCGATGAGCAGGTAGGAGAAGACCGTGGTCAGCTCCCAGTAGACGAAGAGCTGGATGAGGTCGTCGGCCAGCACCAGGCCCAGCATGGCCCCGGCGAAGGCGACGAACACCCCGGCGAAGCGGGCCAGACCGGGTTCGGAGTCGTCGAAGTAGCGGGCGCAGTAGATCAGGATCAGCGCGCCCACGCCCGCGGCGATGAGCGTCATCACCAGGCCCAGGGCGTCCATGTACAGGCCGAGCCGGAGGGAGAACTCCGGTGCCCAGGGGATGGAGACGGCGAGGGTCTCGCCGCGCATGATCGCGGGGATCTGGAAGAGGGCCCAGAGGGTGGACACACCCGGGACGACGGCGAGCGCGAGGAAGGCGTTACGGCCCCACTGGCGCACCAGTAACGGCGCGATCGCAGCTGCGATGAAATGCGCGATCAGCACTGTTGTCAATGCGCCCCTCCCGGACCTGTCCGGGCCCGCCCTGGTGTCGGACGGACGTCCACTGCCCCGCACCGTGTCCACAACCGGTCAGTGGACGGGAGGTGTCGCTACGGTTTGTGGGGGCATGGATGTATGTGAACTTGCGTGCCTTAGCTATTTAATAGCTAGACTACACAAACGTCAAACCACCGCGCGGATTGTGGACCCGCGGTGCCCGCCCAGCATGCGAGGACCGTTTCGTGCCCGACGAGACCCACGAACCCCGTGCCGAACAGCACGGTTCCGAGCTTGAGGAGTTCCAGCGCGCCTGGACCGAACTCATCAACGCGGCTCTCCACGCCCGCTCGCGCAGCGGTCACGGTCACCGGGGTGCCGAAGATCTCACTCTGACGCAGGCGCTCCTGATGGAGGCGGTGCGCGGTATGGACAGCCCCAGCGTCGGCGCCGTCGCGCACATCGTCGGTGTCTCGTCCCCCTCCGCCACCCGCATGATCCAACAGCTGGAGCGCAAGGGCATGATGGCGCGCCGCCGCTCCGAGCGCGACGAGCGCAGCACCGTGGTGACCCTCACCGAGGAGGGCGAGCGGGTGCTCGCGATCCGCCGCAGGGACATGGAGCGCAAGCAGCGCCAGGTGTTCGACGCCATAAGGCCGTCGCTGCGCCCGATGGTGCTCACCCTGCTGCGCGACCTGCGCGAGGCCCTCGACGAGACCTGAGGCGCCCGGGGCCGGCGGGGTCCCCGGTACGGGCTCGGAGCCCCCGCCCGGGGGGCCTCTGCCGTCGGCAGATCTGCCC
>NZ_QPFC01000091.1:0-3696 GCF_003427465.1 Nocardiopsis sp. TNDT3
GGGGAGTCCCCGCCCGCGTGATCAGGGCGATCGACTGAACCCGCCCCGGGTCAGTCGGCCCGGAGGGGGCCGGACTCCGACGCCGGGGCGGCGAAGTACTCGTGCGCCGTGCGGGCGAGCAGTGTGGCGCCGTCGGAGACGACCCTGTTGGCTGCCTCCCCGACGCAGACGGCGGCGAACTCGGGCTGGTGGTTGCTGACCGGGAAGCAGCCCAGGCCGATGTAGGGGTGGATGGCCGCAACGTGCTGGGAGACGTTGCCCATGTCGGTCGAGGCGCGGTTCATCGTCTGGTGTTCGGGTGGCGCGTCGAACCGCCGCCCGAGCGCCAGGGCGTGGCGCGTGTAGATCTCCAGGGCGCGCTCGTCCGTACGGAACTCCGAGTAGGGCTGCGACTCCGGGGTGAACTCCAGGGCGGTGTCGGTCGCCAGCGCTCCGGCCCGGAAGCACTGTTCCACCCGGCGGCGCAGCGGCTCCAGCTGCTCCAGGCTCTCGGCCCGGGTGTACCAGCGGCCCTCGGTCACCGCGGGGATGGCGTTGGGCGCCTGCCCTCCCACCGTCTGGATGCCGTGGACGCGGGTGCCCGGCGGGAGCTGCTGGCGCAGCAGGCCGAGGGCCACCTGGGCGACCACGAAGGCGTCGTTGGCGTTGCGGCCCTCGTGCGGGTAGGCGGCGGCGTGGGCCGACCGGCCGGTGAAGCGGACGTGGTCGTGGGCGACGGCGTAGGGCTCGGCCCGCGGCGCGTCCACCGGTCCGGGGTGGGCCATCAGCGCCAGGTCCAGGTCCCGGAAGGCTCCGGCGTCCAGCAGTTCGATCTTGCCGCCGCCGCCCTCCTCGGCCGGGGCGGCGATCACGTCGATACGCAGGTCGAGCCGGTCCGCCCAGGGGCGCAGCGCGATCGCCGCGCCCGCCGACATCGCGGCGATCAGGTTGTGCCCGCAGGCGTGGCCCAGACCGGGCAGCGCGTCGTACTCCACGACGAAGCCGACCCGGCGCCGACCGGACCCGTAGGTGGCGTGCAGCGCGGTGGGAAAGCCGAGGTAGGCGTTCTCGACGGCGAAACCGAACCGCTCCAGCAGCTCCGCCGTCCACCGCGCCGCGCGGTGCTCCTCCCAGGCGGTCTCGGGGTGGGCGTGCAGCGCCTCGGAGTAGGAGACCAGCTCTGGCAGGTGCTCCGCGGCGCTCGGCAGCGCGCCGTGTTCGGGCGCGCCGGGTTCAGCGGTCATCGCCCGGCACCCCGTATCCCGGTGAGGCGGCCGGTTCCAGGCCGCGCCGGACGTAGTCGTCGCGCTGGGGGAGCCAGACCCCGAGCAGTTCGCCCAACTCCCCGATCGGGTCCTCGCGCCAGTCCACGCGCAGGTCCGTGTCGCGCCAGCCGTGCGCGGACACGGTGGACAGCCCCGCGGAGTAGACCGGTCCGGCCTCGCCTCCGGCGGCCAGGCCCGCGGCCAGGGCGGTGAGCAGGCGTTCCTCCAGCTCCCCCCGGGCCGAGGCGAAGGCCTCGCACATGGCCGCGGGGACGCCCGGGTCCGAGAGCATGTTCCCGGCGGCGGCGCAGTGGGGGCCGGTGGCCTCGCCGTGGACGCCGAGGGTGAGGCCGCCGCTGAACGTGGCCGCGGTGCCGGAGGCGTCCACCACCGTGAGCTGCCGGTAGGCGATGTCCGGTGCGGTGGCGGTCACGGCGTCGAGCGCCGCTCGGGGGCTCGCGCCCTCGGCGAGCCGGTCCAGCAGCGCCGTTCCCAGCCGCGGGTCGGTGATGTTCTGCGAGGCGACCGCGCCGACGGAGTCGCGCAGGTGGACGACCCGCGCGGCGACGGCGGGGGAGGACGAGGACGCGGCGACGCCGAACCTGCCGTCCTGGTGGGCCGCGATGGAGAAGGTCACTTGTCGCCTCCCGAGATCACGGCGGTCGCGTCGATCTCCACGAGCCATTCGGGCCGGGCCAGGGCCTGGACGACGATGCCCGTGGAGACCGGGTGGACCCCCTTCAGCCAGCGCCCCATCTCGCGGTAGACCTCCTCGCGGTAGCGCGGGTCGGTGAGGTAGACGGTCACCTTCACGATGTCCTCCAGACCGCTGCCCGCCTCCCTGAGCAGGAGGTCGATGTTGGCCATGGCCTTCTCGGTCTGCGCGCGGACGTCGCCGACGCCCACGGACTCGCGGGTGTCCAGGTCCTGGCCGATCTGGCCGCGCAGGTACACGACCCCTCCGGCCACCACCGCCTGGCACAGGTCGTTGTCGAGGTTCTGCTCGGGGTAGGTGTCCCTGGTGTTGAACTTGCGGATGCGCGTGTGCGTGGTCATGGTGTGATCACCCCTGGGTGTGGGACGGGTGCGGGTGCGCGTCGTGGTGTTCCATGTAGCCGCGCTGGATGCAGATCTGGTCGGCCACGTACTTGGCGTCGTGCCAGGCCCCCCAGATGAAGCTCGAACCGCGGCGGGACTGCCACGGCAGCCCCATGAAGTAGACGCCGGGCTCGGAGGAGACCCCGCGCTGGTGCCGGGGCCTGCCGTTCTCGTCGAAGGCGTCCACCCGCAGCCAGCCGTAGTCGGCGGTGAAGCCGGTCGCCCACAGGACGGTCCGGACCCCGGCGGCGGCGAGGTCGAGTTCGCGGAGGGGGTCGGTCACCGACTCCGGGTAGGCGCCCAGGACGCGGGCCCCGGGCTCCTCGGGCAGGTCGAGTCCGTTGCGTTCGACGTAGGCGTCGGCCTCGTCCAGCAGCGACAGGTAGTTGGCGTCGCCGCGGGCGATGTTGTCCCGCAGGTCGGGCGCGAAGCGGACGGTTCCGGCGTCGAAGGACTCCGTCCGGCCGACCAGCGTGATGCCGCGCTGAGCCAGGGCCCGGAAGTCCACGGTGTGGCCGCCGTGCGCGCCGCTGACCGCGATCGTGACGTGCTCGGCGCCCCGCGCGGGGGCCGAGGCCTCCCACTTGCCGAGGACGCCCAGCCACCAGACGAAGTCGTGCCCCCGGTACCGGCGCGGCGGGCGGTCGTGCGGACCGACGGACAGGTACACCCGTCGGCCGCTGGCGCGGAGTTCGTCGGCGATCTGGACCCCCGAGGAGCCCGACCCGACCACGAGCACGCCGCCCTCGGGCAGTTGCGCGGGGTTGCGGTAGGCGCTGGAGTGGAGCTGGACCAAACCCGAGTCCTCGGGGATGAGCGGGGGGACGACCGGCCGCTGGAACGGGCCGGTGGCGGCCACGACGTAGCGGGCGTCGATGTCACCGTCCGAGGTCCGGACCCGGAACCCCCGGCGTCCGGTGTTGCGTCGCACCGAGGTCACCTCGACCCCGCACCGGATCGGCGCGCCGATCTTCTCGGCGTAGGTCGCCAGGTAGTCCGCGACGCCGTCCTTGGAGGCGAAGTCCTCGGGGTCCAGGCCGGTGAACTCCAGGCCGGGGAACCGGTCGTGCCAGACGGGCCCGTTCGTGACCAGCGAGTCCCACCGCTCCGAGCGCCAGCGCTCGGCGACGCGGCTCCTCTCCAGGACGACGTGGGGCACCCTGCGGTCGCTGAGGTGCTCGCTCATCGCGATCCCGGCCTGCCCCCCTCCGACGACGACGACCTCGATCTCTTCCAGTGACATGCACAGCCTCCAGGCTCTGGTCAACGCGTGTGTTCGGGACGGGTGCGCCCCGCGTGCCTCCCCGGCCGCGCGGACGCCGTCCCCCGGGTCCGGCCGCGGCCGGACCCGGAC
>NZ_QPFC01000874.1:0-3487 GCF_003427465.1 Nocardiopsis sp. TNDT3
GGCTGACGGGGCGCGGGGCCGGTCCCGGCCGCGGGGCCAGCAGGAGCGCGAGGACCAGGGCGACGCCGAGCGCGACGAGGAACAGGGGCGGCGCGGTGGGCAGTCCGTGTCCCTCGGTGACCTCGCACGCGTGCGCGGTCTGCGGGGCCGGGGCCGCGTCGGTGACCGCGGCGGCCTCCCGGGGCCGCTCCGGGCAGTCGGCCGTCGCGGCGGCAGTGGTAGCTGTGGCTGCGGGAACGACCTGGGCGACCGGGTCCGTGCTGTGGCACAGCGCGCACATGAAGCACATGAGCACCAGCGCGACCAGCGGCACCGCGAGGGTGCGCTGTCGCCGCGTGGAGGTGTGCCGGTCCATGCCAGGAACTGTAGCGGTGGTGTCGCCGGGGCCTTCGGCGGCCACGGGATAGGGGGAACCGCCACGGGTTCTGACGGTGGGCCCCTAGCCCGGAAGCGCCTCCCGCGAGCAGGGCTCCGGCAGGCGCGAACCGCTCGTCGGACTTCCCCCGGGCCGGGGCGCGGGCCTCGCGGCCGCCTCGGCCCCGCGGCGGCGCGGACGCCCCGGGGCGGCCTGCCGGACCGGGCTCCGCCCTTCGGCCCCGCTCCGGGCGGGTGCGCGGCCCGTTCGCGCCGTGTGCGCCGTGCGGTGCCCGCTGGCCCGGCCTCAGTCGTGGAAGGGCTCGCCCGTCACGACGTGGTCGGCGTGGTTGAGCGCCTCCAGCACCAGGCGGCGCAGGTGGCCGTCGCGCAGCTGGTAGATGGCGTGCCGGGACTCCTTGCGGAACTCCACCAGACCGGCCAGGCGCAGTTTGGCCAGGTGCTGGGAGACGGCGGTGCGCGACGCTCCGCAGGCCTCGGTCAGCTGGCCCACGTCCGCCTCGCCCCCGGCCAGGGTCCACAGCAGATGCAGCCGGGTGGGGTCGGCCAGCAGGGCGAACACGCTCGCGGCCACGGCGAGCCGCTCGGGTTCGGGCGGAGCCGGGTGCACGCGGCTGGGGACGGCCTGCTCGTCGCTGGTGCGCATGTGCGCAGTCTAGGGCCCGGAGGAGGGAGGACCCCGCGGAATATGACATCATGTGCGTACTTGCGCACGTATATGGTGCGCCTGGTCGTGCTCTTCCTTCTTCTCCAGGTGGTGGTCGTGGTGTGGCGGGTGCTGACGGACTTCGCTTCCTACCGCAGGTTGTTCTACGCCCAGGTCGTGGCGCTGGCGGGCACCGGGCTGGCCACGGTCGCCCTGGCGCTGCTGGCCTACGAACTGGCTCCGGGCCGGGCGGGGCAGGTGGTGGCCACCGCCCTGACCGTCAAGATGCTCGCCTACGTGGGCGCGGGGCCGCTGCTGACCGCGGCCCTGGTCCGGGCCCCGCGCAAGGCGGTGCTGGTGGGCTCGGACGCGGTGCGCGCCCTGGCGGTGGCCTGTCTGCCGTTCGTGGACCAGGTCTGGCAGGTGTACGCGCTCATCGCCGTGCTCCAGTGCGCCTCGGCGACCTTCACCCCCACCTTCCAGGCGGTCATCCCCGAACTGGTGGACGACCGCGGCTACACCTCGGCGCTGGCCCTGTCGCGGCTGGCCTATGACCTGGAGGCGCTGGCCTCGCCGCTGCTGGCCGCTCTCGTGCTGCTCGCGATCCCCTTCGACGGCCTGTTCGCGCTGACCGCGCTCGGCTTCGCCGCCTCCGCCGCCCTGGTGGCCGCCACGGCGCTGCCCGCCCCGACGCCCGGGTCGCGGAGTCCCCGCCGGGCCGCGGCGAGCTGGCGGGCCTTCGGCACCGACCGGCGCCTGCTGGCGCTGACGGCGTTGAACACGGCGGTGGCCGTGGTCACCGCCCTGGTCCTGGTCGACACCGTCGTCCTCGTCCGCTCCCACCTGGGCGGCGGCGACACCGCCGTGGCGTTGGTGCTGGCCTGCTTCGGCGGCGGTTCCATGGCGGTGGCGCTGGCCCTGGGGGCGCTGGTGGAGCGGTTCGGCACGCGCGCGCTCATGCTCACCGGTCCCGGCGTCCTCACGGCGGGAGCGGCGGCCCTGGCGCCGGGCTGGGCCCTGGCGCCGGGACCGCTGGTGCTCGGCGCGGGATGGGCGGTGCTGGGCGCGGGGTGCGCGCTGGTGTCCGCGCCCACGGGGCGGCTGCTGCGCGAGGCCGCTCCCGAGGGCGCGTTGGCGGGGGTCTTCGCCGCCCAGTTCTCGCTCTCCCACGCCTGCTTCCTGCTCACCTACCCGCTGGCCGGGTGGGCCGGGGGCCTGGAACCGGTCCTGGTGCTGGGCGGCGCCGGGGTGCTCACGGGCGCGTGCGCCCTGGCGGCGGCGGGCCTGTGGCGCCCCGGCGCGGTCACCGCGGACCCCTCCCCCGCGGCCGGGGACCGCTGACGCCCCTGCGGCCCCGGTGCCGGCCCCGCTCATGAGGCGGCGGGAGGGGCGCGGGGGACGTCGCGGCGGCGTTCAGCGACCGGTCCGGCCGTCCACCAGTTCGCGGAGGATGTCCAGGTGCCCGGCGTGGCGGCCGGTCTCCTCGATCATGTGCACGAGCGCCCACCGCATCGACGGGGCCGGTCCGTTCCGGCGCCCCGCGTGCGCGGGCCCGCCGAGGTCGTCGCAGTCGGCGATGGCACGGTCGGCGGCGGCCACGGCCGCGCGGTATCCCTCCAGAACGCCAGCCGTGGTCTCACCGGTGTCGGCGTGGAACGTGGCCTGCCAGTCGCCGACCTCCTCCCCGAGGAAGAGGGCGCGCTCGACGTGGGCCAGGTGCTTGACCAGTCCGAGCAGGTTCGTGCCGGACGCGACGCCCGGAGTGCGCACGTGCTGCTCCGGCGCGCCGTCCAGCTTGGCGAGGACGCTCTCGCGCAGGTAGGCCAGGAACCCCGTGAGGACCTCCTTCTCCGCGGACCCCGTCCCGGGCGGGGGCTGGTCGCGTCGGCGCGAGGGTGCATCGGCCGTCCTCGTCGAACCCTTCGGCGTCGCCCCCGTACGGCGCCGGGCCACCACCACGTTGTCGCTCACCCGCGCGCTGCGGCCGTCGGGGCCGTGGGCCAGCCGCGAACGCCGCTCGCACACGAGGCCGGTCCAGTCCGCGCCCAGGTCCAGCGACCGCCACAGCTCCTCGGGGGCGGGGAAGTCGTCGCGCTGTTCCCAGGACCAGGGCGCACTGGACGCGTGGTCGATCACGACCAGCAGCCCGCCCCCGCCCACCGACCGCGAGACCCGGCGCAGCACGGCGTCACGGTCGATGTCCACCGGGGTGTGGAAGTAGTTCGCGTAGATCAGGTCCCACGGTCCGGCGTCGGGCACCGACAGCGCCAGGTCGTGGCGCCGCGTGGTGAGGCGGTCCCCTACCCCGGCCCGGCGGGCCCGCTCGGCCAGCACGGCCAGGGCGTGTTCCGCGACGTCGACGGCCGTGACGTCCCATCCCCGGCCCGCCAGCCACAGGGCGTCCCCGCCCCGGCCGCAGGCGAGTTCGAGGGCGCGGCGCCACGACCTGGCGCTGTCGGTGCCCGA
>NZ_QPFC01000875.1:0-1564 GCF_003427465.1 Nocardiopsis sp. TNDT3
GGCGCGCGATCTTGTTGATCAACGGCTGGTAGAGCACGACCACCCGCTCGCGCAGCTCGTCGGCCCTGGGGTCGTCTTCGGCGAGCTCACGCAGCTGGGAGATCAGCTCCTCGGGGCGGACCTCCCCGGTCTCCCGGACCTCTCCGGTCCCCGTGTCCTCGGGGACGGTGTCCTCGACCGGCCTGCGCGGTCTGGGGATCACGGGCAACCGGTCGGTGACGGTCGTTGACGTGTGTGTTTCGTTGAGAGACGTGGACAAGAGGAAACCCCCCGGTGCTCTGTCCTGTGTGCTCATGTACCTGCCTGGGCAGGACACCGGCGGCGCGATCCCGCGCGCGACCCGCGGGGCCGGTGGCCCTGTGGCTGGCGGGACAGCCGCGATGCACAGACTAGGTTCCCTCAGGAACGGCTTCAAAAGCCGCGAATACAAATTTTTCTACAATAAGACAATTATCTTGCAAAAAGCGACAAATTGCCTCAACTTCGACACGGGACGCCTTTTCGTCCCGTGGCCCCTCTCCCGGTGCTCCCGAGGCACCGCGACCGGCTCCCCCGCCGAGGGGACCCGCGTCGGTCGGATACACAGTCGCACGGTTCCGGGCTCCGGACGCGAACCGACACGTGCGCGAGGCGTCCGCCGCGCCCGCCTCCGGCACCGGGGTGGGCGGCGGACCGGGGTCGCGGGCGCCGCCGGAAGGGCCTGCGGACCGGGGTTCCGCGGGACCCGGGGGCACCGGTTCCGGGCGCCCGGGCCCGGCGGAGTCGGGGGGAGGGACGCCTAGGGAGCCCGGGCCTACCTCGGTGTCAGCGGGCTGGCGAGGAGCAGCCCGGCCCCCGTGGCCGTGCCCGCGCCGACACCGCCCAGGCACAGTTCCTGGAGCGCCTCGCTGTCACGCACCACGGCCTCGCCGGTGAAGTGGTACCGCGCGGGCCTGCCGCCCAGGTGCTTCCACCGCACCGAGGTGACGTCCAGCGCGCCCGAGAACTTGCCGTCCAGCCAGCCCTCGAACTCCTCCTCCGGAAGGGGGGCCCGCTTGCCGCGCGGGCGCGCCCCCTCACCGGCGGCCCCGGCTCCGCGCGGCGCGGTGGGCGCCGTGATGAGCTCCCAGCGGACGGTCTCGCCCTCGGAGTAGCGCGGCATCGGGTGGATCGCGGCGGAGGTCGCGCCGGGGACCTTGCCCCAGGCTGGGGCGGTGTCGGAGCTGACCACCAGCGTGCTCGGCGAGGTGCGCGCCCACAGCACGCGGGCGTCGGACTCGGGGTCGGGATCGACCGCTCTGCGCACGGCCTGCCCCATGACCGCCCACTGGTCCATCCGGGCGCTGCGCTTGGGGTCGAGGTTGATGCGGGACAGGTACAAGGAGTTCCCCTCCGGGGCGTCCCCGCCGGGGCGGGGGTCGGTGTTCGTGTTCGGTCGCGGGCCGTCGAGGATCGCCTCCGCCCGGAACGGAGTTCCCACTGTACGAGGCGCCGGACCCCGGGTCGGACCGTCCCACGGCGCCGTCGTCGGGCATGGCTAGAGTACGCACCATGCACGAACACGGCGCCTTACCTCCCCAGGGCC
>NZ_QPFC01000876.1:0-2390 GCF_003427465.1 Nocardiopsis sp. TNDT3
CCCCGGGGGCGTCCAGGTCCGGGACGGGAACGGGCGCGGGGGGAGAGAGCGGCCACCAGGGCTGGTCCCACACCGCCAGGCGCAGTGCGCTGCTGGGCACGGTGTCGGGCAGGTCGCGCAGCACCGACCGGTGGTCGCACGTGGAGGCGGGCGGCCCGACGGTGACCATCGGGTTCTCGGCCAGGTCCGCGCGTTCGCGCGGGGTCACCCGCTCCTGGTCCGCCGCCGCGGCCACGGCGCCCTCGGGGGCGCTGAGCAGGCCGTGCGGAGGCAGGGGCGGTCCGGCCGGCCGCCCGCCGCCGGAGGCGACGGGGAAGGACAGGATGACGAGCAGGACCACGCTGGTCAGCAGGGCGGTCGTGTGCCGGGCAGGGCGGGGTAGGGCACCGGTAACCATGGTGACCACCGCCTCGGGGAAGGACCGGGAGGGAAGTGCTGCCCGACCGTGCGTCCCGGTGGCGCACGGCTCGTCCAGCAGAGCATACGGGTAGGGGCAAGCCCCGGGGAATGTCCCTTCGGCCCCTGTCGCACCGCCGGGCCGCCGTGCCCCGGACCGCGCGCGGGGAAGCCGGGCCCGGCGCGGCGCGTGCGGCGCCGCGTGCGCGCCCCGGGGCCGTGCGCGGGAAATGGAGTTCAGCACGGCGCGGCAGTACCTTTAGGCTTGGGTCATGTCGTCGAATCGTCACATCCTGACCGCGGTCGCCTGGCCCTATGCCAACGGACCGCGCCACATCGGTCACGTGTCCGGCTTCGGAGTCCCCTCCGACGTCTTCTCCCGCTTCCAGCGAATGTCGGGCAACCACGTGCTGATGGTCAGCGGGACCGACGAGCACGGCACCCCGGTGCAGGTCCTGGCCGACCAGGAGGGCGTGACCCCCCGGGAGCTGGCCGACCGCTACAACCGGATCATCGCCGAGGACCTGGTGGGCCTGGGTCTGTCCTACGACCTCTTCACCCGCACCACCACCGGCAACCACTACGCCGTCGCGCAGCAGCTGTTCACCGCGCTGCACGAGAACGGGTACGTGTTCGCCCACACGACCAAGGGCGCGGTGTCCCCGTCCACCGGCCGTACGCTGCCCGACCGCTACATCGAGGGCATCTGCCCCATCTGCGGTTACGACGGCGCGCGCGGCGACCAGTGCGACAACTGCGGCAACCAGCTCGACCCGATCGACCTCATCTCGCCGCGTTCGCGGATCAACGGCGAGAAGCCGGAGTTCGTGGACACCGAGCACTTCATGCTCGACCTGCCCGCCTTCGCCGACGCCCTGACCACCTGGCTCAAGGGCAAGGAGGGGCAGTGGCGCCCCAACGTCCTCAAGTTCTCCCTGAACCTGGTGGAGGACCTCCAGCCGCGCGCGGTCACCCGCGACCTCAACTGGGGCGTGCCCGTCCCGCTGGAGGGCTGGAGCGACAACGCCAACAAGCGCCTGTACGTGTGGTTCGACGCGGTCATCGGCTACCTGTCGGCGTCGGTGGAGTGGGCCCGGCGCATCGGTGAGCCCGAGGCCTGGCGCCGCTGGTGGCAGGGCGACGAGGCCCGGTCCTACTACTTCATGGGCAAGGACAACATCGTCTTCCACTCGGTGGTCTGGCCCGCGATCCTGCTGGGCCACAACGGCGAGGGGGACCGGGGCGGCGAGCCCGGCCCGCTGGGCGAGCTGAAGGTGCCCACCGAGGTGGTCTCCAGCGAGTTCCTCACCATGGAGGGGCGCAAGTTCTCCTCCTCGCGGCGCGTGGTGATCTACGTGCGCGACTTCCTGGAGCGCTACTCCGCCGACGCGCTGCGCTACTACATCATGGCCGCCGGTCCCGAGACGCAGGACACCGACTTCACCTGGGCCGAGTTCGTGCGCCGCAACAACGACGAGCTGGTGGCGGCCTGGGGCAACCTGGTCAACCGCTCCATCTCGATGGCGGCCAAGAACCTGGGCGAGATCCCGGCGGCCGGTGAGCTGACCGACGAGGACCGCCGGGTGCTGGAGGACTCGCGGGCCGCGTTCGCCAGGGTGGGGGAGCGACTGGAGCGGTCCCAGTTCAAGGCGGGCCTGCAGGAGGCCATGCGCACCGTGGCCGAGGCCAACAAGTACATCTCCGACCAGGCCCCGTGGGCGCTGAAGAAGACCGACCCCGAGCGGATGGCCACCGTGCTGCACGTGGCGCTCCAGCTGGTCCAGGACGCCAACACGCTGCTCACCCCGTACCTGCCCGAGTCGGCGAACAAGGTGTACGCGATGCTCGGCGGCACCGGCACCTGGACGGGCATGCCGCGCATCGACGCCGGGCGCGACACGATCGGCGGCTCGGAGGAGGAGGTGGAGTACCCGGTCATCACCGGGGACTACGCCGACAACGAGGCGCGCTGGGAGTCGCGGGGGGGGGGGGGG
>NZ_QPFC01000877.1:0-2300 GCF_003427465.1 Nocardiopsis sp. TNDT3
CACCACCCCCCACCACACGTCGGGCCCGGTCGCCGGGCCCTGCTCACCGGCGCCCTGGCCGCGGCCGGACTGGCCGCCGCGGGCTGCGCGCCCCCCGACGCACTGCTGACCGGGGACACCCGCCTGCGGCAGTGGAACCTCTTCTCGGGCGGCGACGGCCTGCGGATGATCGAGATGCACGACGCCTACCGGGCCGAGCACCCGGAGGTCGACTTCCGGGCGACCACCTTCACCTGGGGCTCCCCCTTCTACACCAAGGTCGCGATGGGCGCGGCGGGAGGGCGCGGCGCCGACATCGCCACCGTGCACGTCTCCCGCCTGGAGAGCCTGGCCCCCGGGAGGCTGCTGGACCCGGTCGACCCGGCGCTGCTGGCCGAGGCCGGGATCGACGACACCGTGATCCCGCCCAACGTCTGGGAGAAGTGCTTCTTCGACGGGCAGCTGTACGCGGTCCCCATCGACACGCACGTCCTGATCCAGTACCACAACCTCGACGTGTGCCGCGAGGCCGGACTGCTCGACGCCGACGACCGGCTGGTCCAGGTCAGCGGGCTGGACGACTACATGGCCATGCTCCGCGAGATCAAGGCGGTCACCGGGGCCTACGGCCTGTCCGTCGACACCTGGCAGCCCTGGCCCAACTTCTGGGCGCTCTACCGCCAGCAGGACGGGGAACTCCTCCTGGGCGAGGACGACTTCACCATGGACGACGACAAGGCCCTGGCGGCCATGGAGGTCATGTACCGGCTCTCCGAGGAGGAGCTGGCGCCCCGCCACTCGATGCTGGCCGACACCGCGGCCAACCTCTCCAACGGCAGGGCCGGGCTGATGATCCACGGCAACTGGGAGATCCCGACGCTGGAGGCCGCCGGAACGGCCTTCTCGGCGTCCCAGTTCCCCGACGTCTTCGGCAACCGCCGCACCCGAGGCGACTCGCACTGCTACGTGTTCCCGCACCAGCGCGACCCCGACCCCGAGCGGATCCGGGCCGCCGTCGGATACGCCGCATGGATGCTGCGCCACAGCCTCACCTGGGCCGGGGGCGGCCACATCCCCGCCTACCGGCCCGTGGTCGAGAGCGCCGAGTACGAGGCGCTGCACCCCCAGTCCGCGTACCGCGAGGCGGCCGAGAACGTGCAGTTCGAGCCCGAGGCCTGGTTCAGCGGCTCGGCGGGGCGCCTCCAGGAGGAGGCCAACGGCCCGCTCACCACCCTCCACCAGGGGACCCAGACACCCGAACAGGCGCTGGAACAGCTCAAGGGAGCCATCCGCGACCTGCTGACCGTGCCGTCACCGGTGTGAGGGAGTCCGCCATGACCGCCCAGACCCCAGCGCCTCCCAGGACCGCGGCCTCCGGTCCCTCCGGCCGCGGCCCCGTGGACGTGCGCCGCAGGCCCGCCGTGTGGACCGGGCTGTGGTTCGTCCTGCCCTTCCTCGCCTTCTACCTGCTCTTCCTCCTGTGGCCCGCCCTCGTCGGGCTCGTCTACTCCTTCACCGACCGCAGCCTGGCCGGGGGGCCGGTCTCCTTCGTGGGACTGGACAACTGGCGGGAGAGCCTGACCGACCCCGACATGTGGGACGCGCTGTGGAACACCCTGTGGTTCACGGTGCTGAGCGTCCCCCTCATGGTCGCGCTGGCCCTGGCCCTCGCCCTGCTGACCGACCACGCCCGGCACCTGGGGTGGTTCCTGAGGCTGTCGTTCTTCGCGCCGTTCGTGCTCCCGGTCGCGGTGATGACCCTCGTCTGGAACTGGATGTACAACCCCAGCCTGGGCCTGTTCAACGGCGTCCTGGGACAGCTCGGGCTGGACGGCGTCGAGTGGCTCTTCAGCGAGGACACGGCGATGCTCTCGGTCGTCGTCGCCACCGCGTGGTGGCAGGTCGGCTTCAACTACCTGCTCTACCTCGCGGCCATGCAGTCGATCCCCAAGGACGTGTACGAGGCCGCCGCCATCGACGGCGCGGGCGCCTGGCAGCGCGTCGGCCGGATCACCCTGCCCATGCTGGCGCGCACCACCGCGCTGATCACCGTGCTCCAGCTCATCGGCTCCCTGCGCGTGTTCGAGCAGATCTACCTCATGACCTCGGGCGGCCCGAACTTCGCCACCAGGACCGCGATCCAGTACATCTACGACTCCGGTTTCGTGGGCCTGCGCATCGGACTGGCCTCCTCGATGGCCTACGTCTTCATGGCCCTGGTCGTCGTCGCCTCCATAGCCCAGTTCCGCCTCTTCGCACGGAAGGAGGCCTGACCGGCCATGGCAGCCCCCACCGCCCCCGCCGCGCGGCGCGTCCACCGG
>NZ_QPFC01000878.1:0-5217 GCF_003427465.1 Nocardiopsis sp. TNDT3
GGCCGGTTGTACGCGCCGGGCCCCGGAGGCCTGACGGGCGCGCGGTCGGGGCTCAGGCGGCGTCGGCGTCCGCCCCGGTCCCCGGCGCGTACATCCGGCCCAGGTCGGCGAACACCTCGGTGTTGAGCTGGTAGGCCAGCCGGGTCTCGGCCACCAGGCGGGCGGCCGCGGCCTCATCCAGGGCCAGGGAGTCGAGCCGCTCCCGGTACCCGGCGCGGAAGCGGGGCAGGCTGCCCAGCGCGTCGAAGACGTAGAAGGAGACGCCGGCCGCGTCGGTCAGGCCGTAGGCGCTGGCGGCCACGCGGCGGATGAACTGCCCGCCGGACACGTCGCCCATGTAGCGGGTGTAGTGGTGCGCGACGAACCCCTCGGGGTGGTCGGCCATCTGCTCGATGCGCGCCGCGTAGGTGCGGGTGGCCGGGGTGGGGGCGATCCTGTCGCGCCAGTCGGCGCCGAGCAGGTGCTCCAGGTCGCGGACCAGCGCGGGGACCCGCTCCAGTTCCGGGTAGTGGAACCTTCCGGCGACGGGGTCGTCCGCCAGGCGCCGGCCGGTCTCCTCCAGCGCGACGTAGGCGAAGTAGTGCTGGGCGACCATGCCGGTGTACCCGTCCAGGGGGAGCGTGCCGTCCATGAGGGCCCGGGTGAAACCGTGGTCCTCGGCGGCCTGGTGGTCGCTCCAGGTCGCCGCGCGCAGGCGTTCGGAGAAGGTCCCGGGGGCGTCGGGGGCGGTCGTCGCGGGAACCTCGGCCGTTGCGCTCATCGGTGCTCTTCCGCCTTCCGTCCGGCACGTTTATGACATCATGTCATTTAGGCGGAGGCCGCTGTCAAGGGGGATATGACACCCTGTCATGAAAATCTGCCGGCGTGCCGAGGGGTGCCGGGCCCGTCTCCCCCTCCGCCTCCGGACCCGCCGCCCGGGCTCCCTCCCGGAGGCCGCCGCACCGCTTCCGTGCGCGTCTCCCGCAGGGGCGCCGACCTCTCCGGAGGGGCCTCGGGTACGCTCGAAGAAATCCAGCGCGTGTCCCCCGTCACACCCTGCATGTGCTCGTGCATGGGCGCATGCTCGTTCCGTCCGCACGTCGGGGCGGAGCGTCAGCGGGTTCCCACCGCGGGCCAACAGGCCCTCACACAGGGAGAACAGGGCTGTGATCCCGGTCTCCGGCGTCGGATGTGTCTCGTCACGGCCGCTGGTCAACAGGTCACCGGGGCGATTATCGTTTGGGTGTCGTGCGGTCCGGACCGCCGGGAGAACCCGGGGCGCCCCCCGGGGTCACACGGCGCGACACGGCACCCACGAACCGGCAGACCGAGGGCGATGAGTGGATACCAGGAGAACAGGGCACGATCCCGTGACGGTGATCGGCGGGGAGGCGGCACGGGCCGCCTCCGCCAACGACGCTGCCCCGCACGACGGGGCCTTCCTGGGCGACGACACCGTCCCGAACGAGCGGGTGGAGGCTGCTGTCGAACCGGTTGACGTCCTACTCATAGAAGACGACCCCGGGGACGCCTTCCTCGCCGAGGAACTGCTCGACGAGACGGCCCTGCCCACGCACATCACCTGGGTCCCCACGCTCGCCGAGGCGCGCCGGCACCTGGAGGGCTTCCGGGGCTGCGTGCTGCTCGACCTCAACCTCCCCGACGCCCACGGGCTGGACCTGCTCCGCGAGGTCCTGGAGGGCGCACCCGAGGCCGCCGTCGTCGTCCTCACCGGACTCGACGACGAGCACGAGGGCGTCGCCGCCGTGGCCGCGGGCGCCCAGGACTACCTCGTCAAGGGCCAGGTCGACGGCTCCCTGCTCGGCCGCAGCCTGCGCTACTCCCTGGAGCGCCGCCGCGCCGACGAGAACGCCCGCCAGCTGCGCGAGGCCCGCATGAGCGCCCGCGAGAACATGCGCCTCGAACGCGGACTCCTGCCCCAGGTCCTGCTCCAACGCTCGCCCCTGGAGCACCTGGCCTACTACCGCCCCGGCCGCAAACGCGCCCTGGTCGGCGGGGACTTCTACGACGCGGTCGAAAAGGACGGCACCACCCACGTCATCATCGGCGACGTCAGCGGGCACGGCCCCGACGAGGCCGCGCTCGGAGTCAGCCTGCGCATCGCCTGGCGCGCCCTCATCATGGGCGGCGTCGATGAGGACAAGGTGCTGACCAGCCTGGAGGACATCCTGGTCACCGAGCGGGCCCAGGAGGAGATGTACGCCACCCTGTGCATGGCCAGCCTGGACACCGGCGACGACCGGGTCAGGCTCCGCGTCCTGGGCCACCCGCCGCCCATGGTCCTGCGCGGCGGCGCCGTCGAGGAGACCCGCGTCACCCCGCAGCCTCCCCTGGGCGTCTTCCCCGTCGAGCAGACCGACACCGACACGGTCGTGCTCCCCACCGGGGCGACCATGCTCTTCTACACCGACGGCCTCGTGGACGCCTACGACGGCGCCCCGCCCGCCCGCCTGGAGGTCGCGGGCCTGCGCCGGATGGTCTCCGGCGTGCTGGAACGGGGCACCTCCCTGGCCGGGCTGCCCGAACGCCTGGTGGACGAGGCCGAGCGCAGCAACGGCGGACCGCTCCAGGACGACGTGGCGATGCTGCTCATCACCCACGGAGAGCCCGAGTGACACCGGCGACCGGAGAGGGGACGGCCATGGAGACCGAGGGATCCGGGCCCGCCCCGGACACCGGCGTGCACGGCGCGGCCTCGACCGGCGGCACGCACTTCGTCAACGGCACCAACCGCGAGGGGAAGCGCTCGGCCCACCAGTCGTGGAGCCTGCGGCGGCGCGTCACGAGCCTGCTGGCCGTGGTCGCCGTCGTCCTGGTCGTGGCGGTGTCCGTCATCACCCTGGCGGCGTTCCAGGCCCGCGAGTCCCTGGCGCTCCAGGTCGACTCCCTGACACCCGCCGTGAGCGCGGTCGAGCAGACGCACTCGGCCTACCTCACCCAGGACCACGCCCTGCGCGGCTACATCCTCACCCAGGACCGCGAGTTCCTCCAGCCCTACGTCGAGAGCCAGCTGACGCTGACGGAGAACCAGGCCGTCCTGGCCCAGCTGGCCGAGGACAACCCCGAGGTGGCCACCAACGTCGACGACCTGCTCACCGCGGGCCGGGTGTGGACCGAGGAGTTCGCCGAGCCCGCCCTGGAGCGGGTCAGCGGCGGCCAGGAGGTCACCCAGGAGGAGCTGCGGCGCGGCCGGGTCCTCTTCCTGGAGCTCAGCCGGATCAGCGACGCCACCACCAGCCAGCTGGAGGCGGAGATCAAGGAGGCCCGCGAGGGCCTGACCCTGGCCACCCAGCAGGTCGTGGCCCTGCTGGTCCTGGTCGGCCTGGTCGTGGTGTTCCTGTCGGTGTTCCTGTGGGTGATGCTCCAGCAGTGGGTTCTGCGCCCCCTGGAGGAACTCGCCGGGCACATGCGCCAGGTGTCGGAGGGCTACTACGCCCACCGGATCTCCCTGCACGGCCCGCCCGAGATCGTCCGGCTCGGCCAGGACGTGGACGCCATGCGCGAGCGCATCGTGCAGGACCTGGACGAGGTCGCCTCCGCGCGGCGCAAGCTCCAGGAGCAGTCCGTCCTCATGGAGAACCAGACCGAGGAACTGCGCCGCTCCAACCTGGAGCTGGAGCAGTTCGCCTACGTCGCCTCCCACGACCTCCAGGAGCCGCTGCGCAAGGTGGCGAGCTTCTGCCAGCTGCTCCAGCGCCGCTACCAGGGGCAGCTGGACGAGCGCGCCGACGCCTACATCGACTTCGCGGTCGAGGGCGCCAAGCGCATGCAGACCCTCATCAACGATCTACTGGCCTTCTCCCGGGTCGGCCGGGTCAGGAACTTCGCGCCGGTCGCCCTCGACGACGCGCTGGACGACGCCCTGAGCAGCCTGTCCACCCGTCTGGAGGAGGCCGACGCCGAGGTCACCCGGGACCCGTTGCCGACCGTGCAGGGCGACCGCACCCTCCTGACCCAGGTGTTCTTCAACCTCGTGGGCAACGCCGTGAAGTTCCGCGGCGAGGAGGACCCCCGGGTCCACATCAGCGTCGAACGGCGCGGTGACGAGTGGGTGTTCTGCTGCTCCGACAACGGGATCGGAATCGAACCGCAGTACGCGGAGCGCATCTTCGTGATCTTCCAGCGGTTGCATACCAGGGACAAGTACACGGGAACCGGCATCGGCCTGGCGATGTGCAAGAAGATCGTGGAGTTCCACGGGGGACGGATCTGGCTGGAAACCGGCTCCCGGGACCCCGGGGAATCCGAAACCTCAGGTGACCGGGACTCTGGTCGAACCGGAACGCGCATATGCTGGTCCTTGCCCGCCGACCCCGCGGAGGACGAGGACCCGGCCCCCGACAGGGGAACCGCCGAGCCCCTCGCCGTCGATAACGGGGACGAGGGCACCGAGGACGCCGAGACCACCCCCGAGGACTCGGCTCCGACGGCCGCACGACAGCCCACGGGTACGGACAACCCTGGGGAGGACGGCGCCGAACCGGGCGACAGGCCCGGCGGCGTCCGCTCCGCCCAGCCCGACACCGGTGGCGGTACGGTTCCCCCCGGTCACGGGGCGGGACCCTGAGCAGGGGTCTGGAAGCTTGAGCGAGGTCATGTTGGTGCATCCCATCGAGGTGCTGCTGGTCGAGGACGACCCCGGCGACGTCCTGATGACCAGGGAGGCGTTCGAGGAACACAAGCTGGGCAACCGCCTGCACGTGGTCTCCGACGGTGTCGAGGCGCTGCGCTTCCTGCGCCGCGAGGAGGAGTTCGCCGACGCGCCCCGTCCCCACCTGATCCTGCTCGACCTCAACCTGCCCCGCAAGGACGGCAGGGAGGTGCTGGAGGAGGTCAAGAACGACGAGGACCTCGCGCACATCCCCGTCGTGGTGCTCACCACCTCGGAGGCGGAGGAGGACGTGCTGCGCAGCTACCGCCTGCACGCCAACGCCTACGTCCCCAAGCCGGTGGACTTCGACCAGTTCATACGGGTGGTCCGGCAGATCGACGACTTCTTCGTCAGCGTGGTGCGCCTGCCCAAGGGGTAGGCGGCGCGCCCGTCCCACGGGAGGGCCGCGGCAGCGCCAGAGACCCGCGCGGGGACCGGCGGGGGAGGCCCGCGCGGTCGGCCCTCCGCGGGGTTTTCCGCAGCCGCGCACGGGGACTACCGCGGTGTGTCCGCCCGCGGTTCCATGGATATAGGGGGCCACCCACCCCTCCCGCTTCGCGCTGCCC
>NZ_QPFC01000879.1:0-2589 GCF_003427465.1 Nocardiopsis sp. TNDT3
ACCAGGACCCGCGAGGAGGCGTTGCCCAGGGCGCTCCACAGCTCGACGCGGACGGAGCCGCCCTCCAGGTCGCCGAGGGACCCGTCGGCGCTCGCCGCGCCCCGGCCCTGCGTGTACTCCTCCCAGCCGTTCAGGTCGTTGGTGGCGAAGTAGCGGTAGGTCTCCGTGCGGTCGTCGGTGCCGTCGCCGTCCAGGTCGTAGACCACGCGGACCTGGACCGCGTTGCCGACCGCGTTACCCGAGTCCACGGGCAGCGAGAACGCGGTGGCGCCGCCGGTGTGGGTGCCGGTCAGGTCGTCGGCGCGCAGCACCACGCGGTCGCCCGGCGGCAGGCCGTCCTGGTTGCGTCCCCCCGCGGAGGCCACGGTGATCTCGCCGGCGGAGCCGTGCGGGGCGCTGGAGAGCGCGGAGGGGGTCAGGTGCAGGCCGCCGTCGCCGACGTTGCCCTCACCCGGGTCGCCCGGGTCGCCCGGGTCGCCGGGGTCACCGCCGCCGCCCTCGCCCGTGGTGGAGGCCAGCGAGCGGGGCTCCACCTCCAGTTCGACGCCGTCGGAGAAGGTGACCGTCAGCGGGGAGCCGGAGGGGTTGAAGGCGACGTGCGTGCGCTCCCCGCCGTCGGTGAAGACGGCGTAGTGCGCGGTGTCGGCGGTCACGGAGGTGTCCACGGTGCCGACCTCGGCGAGCGTCGAGACCCACTGGTAGGTGTGCGGCTTGGACTCGCCCGCCTCCGGTTCGTAGGTGCTCCACTGCTCCTCGAACATGCGCAGGGCGTCGTCGCCGTCGGAGAGGGCGCGGTGCTCCCAGTGGATGTCGCGCCAGATCTGCGGTTCGCGGCCCAGGCGGTCCACCAGCGACTCGTACATCGCCCCGGCGTGTTCGGGGTCGTGCCCCAGGTACAGCGAGCTCGCCGTGATGGGCAGGTAGTTGATGCCGTAGTGCTCCTCGTCGCCGCCGTCCCACCAGATGCGGTAGTCGCCGCCGTCGCCCCACACCATGCCGACGACGTCGTGTTCGAAGCCCTCGGGGAAGGTGTCGCCGCCGTGGTCCTGCCAGTAGCGGGTGATGGCGGAGGCCTGCGTGGTGTGCAGGTACACGCCCAGGTCGCGCAGCTCCTCGTCCCCGGTCAGGGCGCCGAACAGTGCGGTGGCGGCGGCGAAGTGCATGCCCTCGGAGGAGGACTCCTGGTTGTTCCCGGCGGCGAACCCCGCGTGCCCGGAGGCCCATCCGTGCCCCGCGTAGGGCGAGAAGGACCGCAGGCGCGGGAACATGTCGCTGTTCGGGTCGGTCTCGGCCACGTCGCGGATCAGCAGGCGGACCATGCCGCCCCAGGCGTCCTCGGCGGCCCAGGCGCTGTCGTAGCGGGCCACGACGGCCGCCGCGGAGACGAAGTAGCCGTAGTGGAAGTCGTGGTCGTTGACCTCGGTGGCGGAGCCGAAGCTGTCCGGGTAGCCGAGCATGGTGCCCCAGTCGGCCTCGTAGGCGAACTGGCGGGTCCCCCCGGCCGTGAACCAGTCCTCCAGACGGCCCCTGACCAGGTCCAGCAGCGCGTCGCGGCCCTCGATGTGGCCGATGGAGTCGGCGATGGGCACCAGCTGGGCCAGCCTGCCCAGCGCCTTGCCGTCCCAGTAGGTGTCGCCGGGCTCGGGGAAGTGCTCCTGCTCGGCCAGGACCTCGTCGATGAGCTGGCGCATGCGGTCGTGGTCGGCGCTTTCCACGGTCGGCAGGCTGGGCAGGATGCCCTGGGCGGCCAGCTCGGTGGTGAAGCTCGCGCCCTGCGCCACGCGCATCTCGCCCCGGGGGGAGGAGTAGGACAGGTCGGTGACGGGGGTGGAGGCCTCCTGCCAGTGGTGCGGGTAGAGGGCCATGAGCGTGCCCTCCCCACTTCCCTCGCGCGGCTCGGTCTCCACCCGATAGGTGCTGGTCAGGGTGGCGGCGGCCTCGTCGTAGTCGTACTCCACGCGGGAGCCGGTGACGAAGGAGTGGGCGTAGGGGGCGAAGGTGTCCAGGTCCTCGGGTGAGGGCAGGACCGCCACGGAGTAGTGGCCCTCGGCGCCGGTCGGGGCGGTGAAGGTGTCGCCTGAGCGCGTCCAGGGGGCGTCGGAGGGGGCGAACAGCGCGTAGTGGCGGCCGCCCACGCTGGCGCCGACCACGGAGCCCTCCTGGTGCCAGACCTCGGGGGTGCCGGAGAAGGTCACCTGGGCGTCGCCGCCCGCGGTGTCGGCGTAGGCGAAGGGCAGGCCCTGGCCGATGGTCACGCGCAGGGTCCGGCCGGAGCCCTCCCAGTGCGCGGTGACGGTCCAGTCGCCGTGGTCGGCGACCCGGGTGTCGGGGGAGGACAGGCCCTGGACCCCCAGGGACAGGTCGGCGGTGTGGGGGTGCTCGTACTTGAGGCCGTCGGCGACGAGCTGGGAGTCCCGCGGGTAGCCCATCTCCAGCCCGCCCTCGTGGGGGTGGAAGCTGGCGGGGTGGGCGAAGAGGTTCTCACCGTGGGGGTTGTCGGGGTAGCGCTGGAAGATCAGCGACGACCACCACTCGTTGGTGGGGGCGTGCCCCTCGAAGTCCTCGGTCACCTTGGGGTCGACCGGGGCG
>NZ_QPFC01000092.1:0-2014 GCF_003427465.1 Nocardiopsis sp. TNDT3
CCCGTCCGCCGACCGCGGCCCTGCCTGGCTCACCGGGGGTCGGCCGCTGTCGCGGCGTGGTGTGCGCCGCGACTGTGGGGGACGCGGCGGACCGGTGCACTGCTTTCAGGTGCTGCTCGGTACTGCTGGGTGCTGCGGGTACTGCCTGGTGTTACTTGGTGAGGTCGCCGAACTCGGCCTCGAGGGCGGCGCGCTGGTTGGTTCCCAGACCGCGGACACGGCGCGACTCGGCGATGTTGAGCCGCTCCATGATCTGCTTGGCCCGGACCTTGCCGACGCCGGGAAGGGATTCGAGCAGAGCCGAAACCTTCATCTTGCCGATGACGTCGTCCTTGAGGCCGTTGGAAAGGACCTCGGACAGCGAGATGCCGCCGTTCTTCAGTTTGTTCTTGACCTCCGCGCGCTCTTTTCTGGCCTTGGCGGCCTTGGCCAGAGCCGCGGTGCGCTGTTCGGGTGTCAGGGGAGGAAGGGCCACGCCGGGTCACCTCGGATTTCTACTCGTTTGTAGAGGGCGGACGCCTGCGCAAGTTAGTAGGTCTGACCCCTGTTAGGCAACGCAAAGTGCCCTTTCAACGGCTATTTCGTCGAACTAACTACTGAGAGTTGTTATTCGACTGCACTGCGAGACGAAAACCGGGACTTTGGTCCCGATTGAAGGAGGTCCGGAGGGTGCCACCAGCGCAGGTCACGCAGGGGTGACGCGGGTCACTCTCGGCAGTGCTCGGCGGGTTTCGGACACGCCAAATCAGTGACTGACAGTGACCCATAATCGGTCGTGTCAGACTCCCGTGCACCGGTTCGTCTCCCCGATCCGTCGATCCCTTGGCCCAACACCTCCGGACACCGTCGAAGGGCGCCCGCGCGGCCCCCTCCCCCTTCGCTCCCTACACGCGCACACCCGCCCGGCGCACGGCCGCCGCGAGGGAGGCCGCCGCCGCCCCCGGGTCCGGCGCGCGGGTGATGGGGCGGCCGATGACCAACAGGTCAGCGCCGGCCGCCACGGCCTCCTCCGGGGTCGCCACGCGCGACTGGTCGCCCCTGTCCGCCCCCGCCGGGCGCACGCCCGGCGTGATGAGGGTGACGTCCGGTCCGACCTCGGAGCGGAGCAGGGCCACCTCCTGGGGTGAGCAGACCAGCGCGCGGGCCCCGGCGCCCACGGCCAGGACCGCCAGGCGCCGCACCGCGTCGCGGGCCGGACCGAGCAGCCCCACCTGCTCCAGGTCGTCCTCGTCCATCGAGGTGAGCACCGTCACGGCGGCGATCCTGGTCTCCGGCGCGGCCTCCACCGCGGCCCGGACCATGTCCGCCCCTCCCCCGGCGTGGACGGTCAGGATCGAGGGCCGCAGGCCCGCGACGCTGCGCGCGGCGCCGGCGACCGTGGCCGGGATGTCGTGCAGCTTCAGGTCGAGGAAGACCCCCACCCGGCTGGCCCCGCGCACCGCGCTGACCACGTCGGGCCCGTAGCGCAGGTACAGCTCCAGGCCCACCTTGACCGTGCTCACGTGCGGCGCGACCGCTGAGGCCCAGGTGGCCGCGGTCTCCAGGTCCCTGGCGTCGAGCGCCACGGCGATGGGCGCGGAGGGCGCGGTGGTCTCGGTCATGTCGGTATCTCCCATCGTGTGCCGCCGACCGGGGTCGGCGCGTGCAAGGCACGGACGTACTTGCGGACGTGCTTACCGCGGCACCTGAGAATGCACGTTCGCTGTCATGTGCACACCATCAAGTGTGCGGTTCCCCGGATGAGCCGCTTCATGCGCCCCACCCGTGTCACTTCCCCGTAACGGCCTCCCAGACGGCCGCAGACGGGACGTAACGGTCAGGACAGTGGTAGAGACCAATTGCGCGTGTTTGGTCGCACAGCGCCATCTGAACGCCGTTCAGGCCGGTCAGGGCCCTTGTGCGCCGCGTGCCCGGCCTGTCACGCCCCCACACCCGTCCGGTGCGCGGCGCCCACCAGGTCGGCGGCCCGCCTCAGCCCGCGGGCCTCCAGCAGTTCGGTGAACTCGCGGAGCAC
>NZ_QPFC01000880.1:0-1420 GCF_003427465.1 Nocardiopsis sp. TNDT3
CCGTTCGCCCCCCGCGAGACCACCCCCACGCGGCCGTCGGTCCCCCGACCTCCACCGCGCAACGTCCAGAGAATGGAGTCCATGTGCAAGCCCAGCGGCCGGGAGTGTGGGCGCTCCTGAACAAGTGGCTCTCCGCACGCAGAGCCCGCGCCGAGCGCCTCGCCAGGCTGGAGGCGGAGAACGAGCGCTCCCGTGCCGAGCCCCAGGCCGCGGACGAGGGGCCGACCGAGCAGCACCAGGGAGACGACAACCTCCTGCGGTCCATCAGCGACGTGGCCTGGCGGGTACTGCTCATCGGCGTGGTGGCGGGCCTGCTCGTCTACGTGCTCGTCTACCTGTCGGTCGTCACGCTGCCGGTGATCCTGGCGGTGTTCCTCACCGCCCTGCTCATGCCGATCGCCAACGGGCTGCGCCGCAAGGGGCTGGGCAGGGGGCTGTCGACCACCATCGCCCTGCTGGTCGGACTCATCGTCTTCAGCGGCGTGATCTCGCTGATCGTCACGCCCGCGATCCAGGGCTTCGGTCCGCTGGTGGACAGCGTCACCAGCGCGATCACCGAACTCCAGAACATCCGGCTGCCCTTCGTCGACCCGGCCCTGTTCACCGACATGATCGACGACGCCTGGATGCAGATCCAGGGCATGATCACCGAGAACCAGGACCAGCTGCTCAGCGGCGCCTGGACCGCCACCTCGGCGGTGATCTCGGTCCTGGTCGGCATCGTCCTGATCATCGCCCTGACCGTGTACTTCGTGCACTCGGGCGACCAGCTCATGGACTGGCTGGTCACCCTGCTGCCGTCCCGCTCGCGCCCGGGCATGCGCCACGCGGGCGACGTCGCCTACGGAGTCATGGGGCGCTACGTGCGCGGCGTGGCCGCGGTCGGCTTCTTCGACGCCGTCGGCATCGGGATCTTCCTGGTCTTCCTGATCGACATCAACCTGGCCATCCCGCTGATCGTGCTGACCTTCGTCGGGGCCTTCCTGCCGATCATCGGCGCCTTCGTCACCGGCCTGCTCGCCGCCCTGGTGGCCTTCGTGACCGAGGGCTGGGTCATCGCGCTGGTCGTGGTCGGCGCCGTGCTCCTGGTGCAGCAGCTGGAGAGCAACGTCTTCGCGCCGCGCATCTACGGCGCCTCGCTCGACCTGCCCTCGCCGATCGTGCTCATCGGGATCTCCGTCGGCGCGGTCGTCGGCGGCATCCCCGGCATGTTCCTGTCCACTCCGGTGGTCGCCGTGCTGGCCGCGCTGCTGCGCAACCGCCCGCCCTCCAGCGGTGACGACTCCGGCGGGGAGGACGCGGACGTGGCCGAGGTCAGAGCGGACACCGTCGTGGTCAGGGCCGACCAGGGGGCTGGCCAGGACGCCTCCGGCGGAGCCACCCCGGTCGATCCCCCCGAACAGAAGTAGGTCCGGGGGCG
>NZ_QPFC01000881.1:0-2670 GCF_003427465.1 Nocardiopsis sp. TNDT3
CGGTCCGGCGTCGGTGCGCATGGCCGACCACATCGTCGTGCTCGACCGGGGCCGGGTGGTGGAACAGGGCGGCCACGCCGAACTGCTGGCCGCCGACGGGCTCTACCGTGAGCTGTGGGACCTCCAGGCCAGCGCCTACCGCTTCGCCGAGGAGGGCGAACCGGCGGCCCGACCCGGAGGAGGGTCGCGCACGGGTCCGGGACCGGCGCCGCCTCGCGGGTTCCGGGCCCGTGCGCCCCGGGTGTGGAGGGCGTCGGGAGCACCGGCCGCCGGGCACCAGCGCCGGTAGGGGCAGTCCAGGCAGGCCTCGCCCGGAGCGGGCGGATGGGAGGTGTCGCCGTGCCAGGGCCCGGCGAGTTCGTGCACCACCCGCCGGGCCAGGGCCCGTACCCGTGCCGACCCCGGGTCCAGCGACCGTACGGACGCGCCCCGGGGACTGAGGACCTCCAGTTCCACGGCCGAGTCCGGGCCCGCGGGCAGGGCGCCGCAGGCGAAGAGCCCCACCGCCAGGGCCAGCCGGGGCTCCGCCGCCAGCAGCGCCTCCTCGTCCCCGAAGAGCGCGCCTCCGGCGAGGGCGGGAGCAGCGCCCCCGTTCCGGCAGGGAGCGTTCCCGCCCGGGGAAGGCCGGGCCTCCGCCGGAGCGGGCCCGCCCCCCGCCGGGGCTGACGCGTCGTCGTCGGTGGTGGTGACGGAGCGGTGGACCCAGGACCGGCCCCGGTGGTGGAGCACCTCGGCCCTGGCCAGAACCAGGACGTCGGCCCGCGTGTCGTCGGCGGCCAGCCTGTGGCCCACCCGCACGTGGCTGCCCGAGGCCAGCCCGCGCAGCGGACAGACCCCGACGTGCGCGGCGATCATGGCTGCCCCCAGGCGCGCCTGCCCGCCCTCCAACCGCCACCTCCCGGCGGACCAGGACGAGCGGTCCCCGGGCAGGTCCCCGGCCGTGCAGGGCCTTCGGGGCAGACGCCGGTGCAGCCGCTCCAGCCAGGCGCGCACGGCGCGGTCGCGCCGCAGCCGCGCCGGTTCGGCACCGGGGTCCGCGGGCAGGCCCAGGGCGTGGAAGTGCGCCCGGGCGGGACAGCCCCGGTGGCGCAGCCCCAGGGAGACCGACCAGGAGCGCCGGGGCCACGGTCCGCCGCCCGCGCCGAGCAGCCCCGGCGCGCGCGGCAGCCGACCGCAGCCGCGGCGCCCCGCACAGGCCAGGCAGTCCCGGCCGGGGGAGCGGGCCCCGCCCACCAGGGCCGAGCGCAGCCCCTCGCGGCCCGTAGAGGCGAAGGCCTCCCCGGCCTCGGCGGCCGAACCGTCGTAGAGGACGGCGGTGGAGGAGTCCAGGCAGGAGGTCTCCACCACGCGCACCCGGTCCGGCGGCCGGGCGTCGGCGCCGCCGCGGTGCCCGCGCATCGGGTAGGGGGCGCCGCCCCGGTACCGCCCGGGCCGCGCCGCGCAGGCGTCGCGGTCCACCGGGGTCCCGGTGGCGAGCACGTACGCGGCCACCGCCACCTCCGCCCGCGGGCGGGCCTGCTCACCGGCCGCGCCCGCGACCGGGATGCGCAGCTCCCGCACCCGTTCCGACCCCTGCGCGTAGGCGTACCTGCGGCCCCGGGCGCACAGCTCGTAGGGCCGGGAGTTGGGGGAGCCGGGCACGGGCAGGTACTGGCGGACCCAGAAGTCGAACACCGGCGCGCGGTGCGGGCCGTCGCGCCCGCCGTCCCCGGCCAGGGCCTCCAGGTAGCACCGCGCGGCGTGCCGGACCCAGACCAGCAGCCCCGGGTGCGGCGGCGCGAGGCGCCCACCCGGGAGGGCGCGGCCCGGCCCCCTCGGCGCGGTCAGGTGTGCGCAGGCCTCCTCCAGCGCCATGCCCGCGTGTTCGACCAGGTCCAGGACGGCGTCCAGAACCGCCCCGGGAGTGTCGCGCGGAGGCGTGTCCGCGCCCAGGGACGGGTCGGCGCTGAACCGGCGGTGCGCCGGGCATCCCCCCGCGGCCAGTGCCGCGGAGCCGCTGAAGACGCGGACGGTCGGTGCCGGAACGGGTTCCCCGCTGGTGTGGTCGGGCACGGTCGCCTCCCCTCACCAGAAGGGTGGCACGATCGCGGCCGCGCCGCCGGAGGCCTGTGGACAACTCCGCCCGGGGCGTCCGGCGTGTCCGGAGCGGGGGATAAACCTCCGTAAAGAGTCACTCACGGTGACGTTTTCGACGCTCCGGGTGGTGCGGCGATCAACGGCGGGGAGCCCTCCCATCATGTTGAATGACGTCCATGATCGTGCGTCGAGTACTTCCTGATGAGATGAACGCCGTCAGTGAGCTGCGCCTGACGGCCTACACGGCCGACGGCCTCATGGACGTGAACCCGGCCTACGTCGAGACGCTCCGGCTCCTGGGCACGGACGGCCGCGGCGAGATCCTGGTCGCCGCCGACGAGAACCGGCTCCTGGGGACGGCCGTGTTCGAGCCCTGGTCTCCGGAGAGCGAGATCGCCCGCAACGCCGACGAGGCCGAGATCCGCGCCTTCGCCGTCGCTCCCGAGGCGCGGGGGCGCGGCGTGGGGCGCGACCTGGTCAACGCGCTCGTCGAGCGCGCCCGTGAGGAGGGGGTCTCCCGACTGCTGGTGGCCACCCTGCCCGAGATGGTCTCGACCCAGTACGTCTACCGCGCCCGCGGTTTCGAGCGGGTGC
>NZ_QPFC01000882.1:0-1735 GCF_003427465.1 Nocardiopsis sp. TNDT3
GGGGGACCGTAACTCATGCTCGGTACAACTTTCCGGAAGAGGACAAGGGATTTACGCGGCGCACGGAGGAACACTCCGGCCCAACACGGGGCAGGGTTGGATCACCGGGTCGCATACACCGCGGGCAGAAAGGAATGATGCCAGATCGGTGAGACTCCCACCGAACCGAACCGACGCGGCAGTCGTGGCCGGTGGGCCGAATCTACCCGCCCCGTGGGACCTTCGTCCATATTTCCGTTATTCACTCGTTGTGAGCTGCGGCTTCCCCGGTGTCCCGGTGTCCGTCAGGCCTTGGTCGCGTCGGGGTCCAGGGCGGGGCCGGGCTGCGCGGCGGCGGGCTCGGGCTGCGCGGCGGCGGACTTGCGTCCGGCCTCCCACTCCTCGCGCGTGGGCGGAACGGGGCGGGGCTCCTTGCGGCCGTAGCCGGCCTTCTTCATGACACCGGCGATCGCGGCGAGCACGACGCTGGCGACGAGGGCGACGGCGGTCCACAGCAGCAGGTCGCCGCCGAGGAAGACGATGACGAAGGCCGCCACGGACCACGCCACGATCCAGGACACGGTGAGGAACCAGGCGGACAGGGTGTTGCCGTGGTCGTCGTGGTGCTCGTCGGCCATCAGGTGTTCTCCTTAGGTTCGGCTGGGCGTGCTGCCCGCGGTGCGTGGGCGGCGCCGTCGGGGTCCGCGGGCGTGGTGCCCGCGGGCTCGGCGTCGAGTGTGGGGTCGTCACCGGCGTCCAGCGACCTCCACAGGTCGGAGGGCGTCTCGGACCGGGTCGCGCGCGGTGCGGCGTCCCGATCGTACCGGGTGCCCATACCAGGCCAGGCAGGGGCTCGCAGTACCGCGACCAGCCCCGCCGCGACCAGGAGGACGGCTCCGGCCACGGCCATGGCGGGCCCCAGGGCCAGCAGGCGGGGGTCGGCGGCCACCTGGGCGGCCCCGGCGGTGTCGGTGGTGCTGTCGGCCATCGCGGCCAGGAGCGCGTCGGGGCGGGTGGCGCCCCAGACGGCGTTGAGGGCGGCCGCTCCGCCCAGGGCGACGAGGAGGCCGACCGCCCGGCGGCCCCAGCCCCTGGCGGCGTACAGGCCGGCGATCCCGGCCAGCCCGGCCCAGCCGAAGCCGCTCAGGGCACCGGTGAGGTCGGTTCCGGTGAGCTCCACGGAGACGGGGGCGACCGGCCCCGGCGCGGTGAGTTCGCCGGTCGCCCACGGGCGTCCGGCGGCGGCGAGCAGGAGTCCGGCCCCGGCGGCCAGGGCGAGCATGGCCAGGCCGTACTCCCGGCGCACGCGGGGCGAGGAGGCCGAACTCACAGGAGTCTCCCGGCGTCGAAGCAGGTGTGGTCGCCGGTGTGGCAGGCGGCCCCCTCCTGGTCGACGCGGACCAGAAGGGTGTCCCCGTCACAGTCGAGTGCGACCGACACCACACGCTGGGTGTGTCCGGAGGTGGCTCCCTTGACCCAGTACTCGCCGCGGCTGCGCGACCAGTAGGTGGCGGAGCCGGTGGTGAGGGTGCGGTGCAGGGCCTCGTCGTCCATCCAGGCGAGCATGAGGACCTCCCCGGTGTCGTGCTGCTGCACGACGGCGGGGACGAGGCCGTCCGGGTTGCGCTTGAGTCGGGCGGCGATGTCCGGGTCGAGGCTGGTGACGCTCATGCACTCCAGGTTATGGCCGCCGCCGGAGCGTCCCGCACCGGGTGTCCCCTGGCGTCGGGGGTGCGGGTCGGGGCGGTGCGGGGGC
>NZ_QPFC01000883.1:0-3437 GCF_003427465.1 Nocardiopsis sp. TNDT3
CGTGCTGGGCCCCGGCGACCTGGCCGCCAACAACGCGCACGCCGACGGCGAGTTCGCGCGCGCCGACGAACTCGACGGGTTCGCCGGCGCGGTGGCCCGCCTCCTGGCCGCCTTCACCGGCCAGACCCCGCGTCGGGCCCCGAACCCCGACGCCCCGCACGAGACCCAAGAGCCCCGCACCACCGACGAGGAAGGCGACGAGGACATGCGCGCACACCACACCCCCGCCCGGGAGGCCAGGTGACCACCGCGGCCCCCACCCAGGCCCCGCCGGAACGCGAGGCCGTACGGGTACGCCACGACGACCTGGTCGCGTTCGCCGCCGGGGTGTTCACCGACCGCGGCCTGCCCCCCGACCGGGCGGCCGAGGCGGCGCGCGCTCTGTGCCACGGCGACCTCGCCGGGCCGCGTTCGCACGGTCTGGCCAACCTGACCCGCCTCTACCTGCCGCTCCTCGACGAGGGCAGGGCCGACCCCGCCGCGGAGCCGCGCGTCCTCGCCGACCTCGGCGCCGCCGTGCTCTGGGACTCCCGGCGGGCCCTGGGCCTGTGGGCGGCGAGCGAGGCCATGGATCTGGCCGCCGAGCGCGCCGCGCGCCACGGCATCGGGCTGGTGTCCGTGCGCGGCGCCACCCACCTGGGCTGCGCCGGGTACCACGCGCTGCGCGCGGCCGAACGCGGCATGGTGGGCCTGGTGGCCAGCAACTGCGGACGCCAGCGCATCGCCCGCCCGCCCGGCGGCGCGGTCGCGATGCTGGGCACCAACCCGCTCAGCGTCGCCGCCCCGGCCGGGGAGCACCCGCCGTTCCTGCTCGACATGAGCACCACGGCCGCGCCCACCGGCCGGATCCGCCAGGCCGCCCGCGAGGGCCTCGCCCTGCCCGAGGGCCTGCTGTGCGACGACACCGGCGCGCCCGTCACCGACCCCGCCGCCTTCGACGCCGGGCGCGCGCACCTGATGTGGCTGGGCGGCGAAGCGGGACGCTACAAGGGCTTCGGCCTCGGACTCATGGTCGAGGTGCTCTCCGCACTGGTCCCGGGGGCCGGGACGGGCCCCCACCCCGACGCCCTGGACGGGGACGGCGGCCCGAGCGGACGCGACGACGACATCGGCTTCTTCGTGGCCGCGATCGCGCCCGGCGCCCTGCGGCAGGGCGCCGACGACGACGCGCGGGAGCTGTTCGGCGCGCTGCTGGCCTGTCCGCCCACCGACCCGGACGCGCCGGTGCGCTACCCCGGCTGGCACGAGTACCACCGGGCGCGGGAACTGCGCCTGGCGGGCGTGCCGCTGGAGGCGGAGCTGTACGCCGAGCTGGCGGAGCTGGCCGACCGGACCGGCCTGCCCTTCGAGGCGATGCGGGAGGAGACGCGATGAGCGCCCCGCTGCGCACCGGGCTGGTCGGCCTGGGCGTGATCTCCCGCTTCTACCTGGAGGCCCTGCGCACCGCGCCCGGCCTGGACCTGGTGGCGGTGTGCGACCGCGACCCCCGCGTGCTCGCCGCCCACCCGGTCGGGGCGCGGGGCTACACCGACCACGTCCGGATGCTCGACGAGACCGGACTGGACGCGCTGGTGGTCACCGCGCCCAACGACGCCCACGCCCCCGTCTGCGCCGACGCGCTGCGGCGCGGGGTGGCCGTGTGCGTGGAGAAGCCGCTCGCGCTGGACGCCGCCCAGGGGGAGGCGCTGGCCGGGCTCGCCCGAGACCGGGACACGGTGCTGTTCACCGCCTTCCACCGCCGGTACAACTCCGCGCTCGCGCGGCTGCGCCGGGACCTGGCCGGACGGCGGGTGGAGGAGTTGACCGTGCGCTACCTGGAGCGGATCGAGGAGCACGCCGGCACCGACACCTGGTACCTGGACCCGGCCCGCTGCGGCGGCGGGTGCGTGGCCGACAACGGACCCAACGCCTTCGACCTGGTGGAGTGGCTGCTCGGCCCGGCCGAGGCCGAGTCGGCGCACGTCACGCGGGACGCCGCGGGCACCGACCGCCGGGCCGAGGTCGTGCTGCGCGCCGCGGGGGCGCGCGCACGCGTCCTCCTCGACTGGTCCCATCCCGGCGAGCGCAAGGACGTCGAGGCGCGCACCGCCGACGGGGCGGTGCTCACGGCGGACATGCTGGAGGGCCATCCCGGGTTCAAGGACTCCCTGTGGCACGAGTACGTGGGCGTGCTCGCCGAGTTCGAGCGGCGGGTGCGCGGCGGCGTGGTCGAGGACCCGGGCGGACCGTCCGCGCTGCGGCTGGTCGGGGACGCCTACCGCTTGGCGGAGGCCGCGGAGCCGACGAGGGAGGAGGCGCGATGAATCCCCGTGAGGACGGTCCCAAACGGGACGTCACCGCGACGCTGGTCAAGGTCCTGGTGCACCGCAGGAGCGAGCGGGGTATGCGGCTCGAACCCCACGCCAGCCGGTGCGTGCGCGCGGGGGAGGTGCACGAGCTGGTCGCCACCGACCACACCGAGACCGTTGCGGGGGCCCGGATCGACCGGGTGGGCTTCCTCGGGTTCGCCGAGATCACCGGCGCCGGGGTGGTGGACCGGGGCGACGAGGTGTGGATCGGCCCGCGCCGGGTGGGGACGGTGCTCGGCTTCGACGCCTGCCACATGCCCAACCACTACAACGTGCTCATCCACGCCGACCCGCTGCCGACCGGGCGGGACCTGGGGTTGGCCTCGGGTGAGGGTTTGGTGTTCCGCCAGGGGGCGCCGGTCGGCGACGGCCCGCCCGCCGAAACGGTTTCCGAAGAATCTGGCATTTGCTGAAAATGTCCGATATAAAAAATCAATTGCACTCATGGATTCTTCTGAACCCCTTTTGTGGGGCACGCTCACAGGCTAATCTTCTGGGTGTGGGGAGGGTCCGGTCGGACTCGGTCGGAGGGTCCTTTCCTGTGCTCGGAGAGAGCATCGTACGTCTGTTTTTCCATAGGGATCGAGAGGGAAAATAAATGACGACCGCAACCAAGGCCAACAGCCGCCTCGAAGAGCGCTTCCGCCTCTGGGACGCCAACGGCAACGGGGCCGTCGAGCGCTCGGACTTCGAGTCCGAGGCGAACGACATCGTCTCGCGCCTTGGAGCCGAGGGCACCGCCCAGGGCAACGAGCTCAAGAGCGCCTACCTGGCCATGTTCGACCACCTGGCCTCCGCCGCCGGCACCCAGCGCATGAGCCGGGAGCAGTTCGTGCAGGCCGCCGAGCAGGAGATCATCAGCAAGGGCGACGCCGGCTTCGCCTCGGTCGTCCAGCCGACCATCCAGGCCATCGTCAACGTGCTCGACGTCGACGGTGACGGTGAGATCAGCCCGACCGAGATGCAGAAGTGGTTCGCCGCCATCGGTCTCCAGGGCGCCGACGCCGACCGGGCCTTCGCCGACCTCGACGCCGACGGCAGCGGCAAGCTGTCCACCTCCGAGCTGGTCGACGCGGTCCGCGACTACCA
>NZ_QPFC01000884.1:0-2097 GCF_003427465.1 Nocardiopsis sp. TNDT3
CCCCGCCCCCGTCTGGGACTCGGTGACCCGCTCCCGCCGCAAGGAGCGCCCGGGCGTGCGCGAGCTGCTCCGGCACGCGGCCAGCCACGTGGTGCGCCTGCGCGGCAGCGGCGAGGGCGAGGCCTCCCCCGCCCTGGTCACCGCGCTGGCCCGGTTCGGCGGCAGGCCCTGCGTCCTGGTCGGCCAGGACCGGTCCCGCCAGAGCGCCGAACAGCCCATGGGGCCGGACGCGCTGCGCGAGGCCCGCCGGGGCATGCGCCTTGCCGCCGAACTGCGGCTGCCCCTGGTCACCGTCATCGACACCCCCGGCGCCGCGCTCTCCGCCGACGCCGAGGAGCGGGGGACGGCCGGTCAGATCGCCCGCTGCCTGGCCGAGATGACCTCCCTGGCCGCCCCCACCGTCTCGGTCCTGCTGGGGGAGGGCACCGGCGGAGGCGCGATCGCGCTCCTGCCCGCCGACCGCGTCCTGTGCGCCCAGCACGCCTGGCTCGCCCCGCTGCCGCCCGAGGGGGCCAGCGCGATCGTCCACCGCACCCCCGACCGCGCCGGGGAGCTGGCCGAGGCCCAGGGCATCGGCTCCGCCGACCTGCGCGCCCGCGGACTCGTGGACCGGGTGGTCCCCGAGTTCGGCGACGCGGCCGACGAGGACGGCGCGTTCTGCGCGCGCATGGGGGAGGCGATCGCCCGCGAACTCGCCGCGGTCCAGCCGAGCGGTGACGCCGAACCGCCCGCGGGGCGCGCCGCGCGCTACCGCCGCCTGTGCGCCGCGCCCTGAGCGCACCGCCCAGGACACGAACACCGGAGCAGTACCCATCACCAGGAGGTAGGGAACGTGGACCGCTCGCAAGGGCCGCTCAAGGGGATCGTGGTCATCGACCTGTCACGGGCGCTGGCCGGACCGCACGCGGCCATGCTGCTGGGAGACCTCGGCGCGCGGGTGATCAAGGTCGAGCAGCCCGGCAGGGGGGACGAGACGCGCGGGTGGGGCCCGCCGTTCGTCGGGCCGGAGGAGGAGCGCGTCAGCACCTACTTCCTGTCCTGCAACCGCAACAAGGAGTCCATCGAACTGGACCTGAAGTCCGAGGACGGCGTGGAGCAGCTGACCCGGCTCGTGCGCGCCGCCGACGTCCTGGTGGAGAACTTCCGCCCCGGCGTCCTGGACCGGCTCGGGTTCCCCGCCGACCGCCTGGAGGAGCTCAACCCCCGCCTGGTGGTCTGCTCCATCAGCGGGTTCGGGCACGACGGACCCGAGGGCGGACGGGCGGGCTACGACCAGATCGCCCAGGGCGAGGCCGGTCTGATGAGCCTGACCGGCCCCTCGCCCAAGGAACCGACCAAGACGGGCGTGGCCATCGGCGACCTGCTCGCCGGGATGAACGGCGCCCAGGGGGTGCTCGCCGCGCTCCTGGAGCGCGAGCGCACCGGGCGCGGCCGGGTGGTGCGCACCTCGCTGCTGTCCTCGATCGTGGGCGTGCACGCCTTCCAGGGGACCCGGTGGACGGTCGGGCGCGAGGTGCCCACCGCCCTGGGCAACCAGCACCCCTCCATCGCCCCCTACGGCGCCTTCGCCTGCATGGACGGCATGCTCCAGGTGGCGGTGGGCGGCGAGGCGCAGTGGGAGCGCTTCGCCGGACTGCTCGGACTGGACCCCCGAGACCCCAGGTTCGCCGACAACGCCTCCCGGGTGGAGCACCGCGAGGAGCTGATCGCCGAGGTGGAGGCGGTGCTGGGGCAGGGCACGCGCGACGAGTGGCTGCGCCGGATCGGTGAGGTGGGGGTGCCCTGCGGCGCGGTGCGCACCATCGACCAGGTCTACGAGTGGGAGCAGACGCGCTCCCAGGGGCTGCTGCTGGAGGTGGAGCACCCGGTGCTCGGCCCGATCGAACTGCCCGGGTCCGCGCTGCGCTTCGACCCCGTGGACGACGAGGCGCAGCAGCCCTCCGGCACGGGCCACCTGCCGCCGCCCGCCCTGGGCGAGCACAACGACGCGGTCCGGGCCTGGCTCGACGAGGTCGAGGCCCAACCGGCCGGATAGACCGCGCGCCGACCACCGCGACAGCCATGCGGACGGCCGCGCCGGAGCCCTCGGGCGCCGGC
>NZ_QPFC01000885.1:0-3774 GCF_003427465.1 Nocardiopsis sp. TNDT3
CGGAAGGGGCCGGTCCGCGCCAGCCCCCGTCACCGCCTGTGGACAACCGCGCCGCGCCACCGCCGACGGGCACGGGACGCTCCCGCGCCCGGTCAGCCGTCGGTCTCGTTGAGGTAGTCGGGGGCGTAGTACTCGTCGAGGGGGAGCGGACCCCGGTAGCCCTGGCACATGCACTGGCGGTAGGTGGAGTTGGCCTGCCCGGTCCAGCGGCCGGGGATGACCACCTGGGTCTGGCACCTCTTGTTCTGCTGGTCGTGGAAGACCAGGTGGTGGCCGCATCCGCAGAGGGGCTGGGGGCTTTGCGGTGCGCCCAGGACCCGGGCCTGCTCCTGTCTGCGCTGCTGGTCGAGCGCCGCCCGCGTCTGGCGTTTGGTCAGCAGGCGGCCGAACAGGAACCCGCCGAGAGCGATCGTGGCTCCGAAGACCATGGAGACCGGGTCCATCCGGCGACACCTCATTCCTTGAGCCGGAACCCGCCCCGGAGCCCGGGGCGTACGCCCTCCATTGTCGCCCATAACGGGCTTCCGGTGGCGGGGAGGTTCCTTTCCCGCGCTCCTGTCAACGGGTGACGGCGGTACGTCCGAAAGTAATGCAAAGAAACCTCTGCACGCTTCTCTTTGCAAAGGAACCTTTGTCTTACGGTGGTGGCACCCCCGAACACAGGAGGACCCCCATGGCCACCGAACCCTCCGCCGCGCCGCCGCGCACCGAACGCCTCGGCGGGCTCTTCCACCGCTTCTGGGCGGCCGGAACCCTCACCAACCTCGGCGACGGCATGCTCGCCACCGCGCTGCCGCTCATCGCCGCCACCCTGACCCACGACCCGCTCGCCGTCTCCGGCCTGGTGGTGGCGCGCTTCCTGCCCTGGCTGCTCGTCGCGCCGTTCGCGGGCGTGCTGCTGGACCGGGTCGACCGCCTCCGCGCCATGACGGTCTCCAGCACGGTCGCCGCGATCGCCGTCACCGCCCTGGTCGTGCTGATCGCCACCGGCGGCGCCACCCTGTGGGCCCTGTACGCCACGATCTTCGTGGTGGTCTGCTGCGAGACGGTCACCGACCCCGTCACCCGGATCACCGTGGCGCGGATCGTGCCCGGCCGCCTGCTGGACCGCGCCAACAGCAGGCTGGAGGGCGGCCGCCTGGTCGCCCAGGACTGTGTGGCCACCCCCGTCGCCGGTGTGCTCTTCGCGGTCGCCGCCGCCCTGCCCGTGGCCGGGACGGCCCTGTCCTACGCCCTGTGCGCCGTGCTCGTGGTGACCGTCGCCCTCATGCTGCGGCGGGTTCCCGTCCCGGCCGGGTCCACCGGGGCCGCCGAGTCCAACGGGGGCGCGGAGAGCGGTGAGGGCGCGGGGTCCGGCCAGGGCGTCCTGCGCTCCCTGCGGGAGGGTTTCGCCTACGTCTTCGGCCGGCCGCTGACCCGGGGCCTGGCGTTCAACAACGCCGGGTCCATGATCGGTATCCAGATGGCCACCTCGGTGCTGGTCCTCTACGCCCAGGAGGTGTTGGGCGTTCCCGAGGCCCTGTACGGGCTCTTCATGGCGTCGATCGCGGTCGGTGGTGTTCTGGGCTCCGTGCTCGCCGCCCGGTTCGTCGCGGGCCTCGGCCGCAGGACGGTCATGATGGGCGGCTACCTGGGGATGGGTGCCTGCCTGTTGGCGGTGGGCCTGGTGCCCGACGCCTGGTCCGCCGCCCTCGCCTGGGGGCTGATGGGCCTGTTCCTGACGGTGACCAACGTGTCCGGCTCCCTGTTCTTCCAGGCCGTGGTCCCCTCCCACGTGCGCGGCCGGGCGGCCGCCGCCTTCCGCATGGCGGGCTGGGGGCTGTCCCCGGTCGGCGCGCTGCTGGGGGGTCTGCTGGGCCGGATCGACCTCGCCCTGCCCTTCCTGGTCGGCGGGCTGGTCATGGTGGTCACGCCCCTGGTCTTCCGCAGGTCCGTCGCCGAGTGCGCGCGGCTGTCCGACGAGGCCGCCGCGTCCGCCGCCGGCGACCGTTGACCCCGCCGCACCTCAGGAGGGCGACACGTGGGCCAGCAGCGCCAAGAAGGCTTTGCGGCGAACTGTTTGCGGAAGGGCTCCCCCAGTACGGTGAGGGCCATGACCGACGACGCCGACGTCCCCGCCGACTCCCATCAGCAGATGCGGGTCAGCGCACAGGCCCTGCGGGGCCTGGCCCACCCCCTGCGCGCCCGCCTGCTGGACGAGCTCAGGATCAACGGCCCGGCCACCGCCACCATCCTGGGCCGGCGCCTGGGGGAGAGCAGCGGCGCCACCAGCTACCACCTGCGCCAACTCTCGCGCTACGGGTTCATCGACAACGAACCGGGACGCACGGGCGGACGCGAGCGCTGGTGGCGGATGAGGCCCGGCGGCTGGAGCATGTCCGGGCACGAGTTCCTGAGCAACCCCGAGACCAGGGTCGTCGCCCAGGCCGTCCTGGACCGCCTCTACCAGCAGAAGCGCAGGCGCTTCGCGGACTGGACCGCACTGGTCTCCGACAGTCCCGACCTGCCCGCGGTGCGCAGGTGGAAGGACGCCGCCACCGACTCCACCAGCCACGCCCGGATGACCCCGGGGGAGGCGGCCGAGTTCGCCGACGCGCTCAACGACTTCCTCGGCTCGTGGGGGAGGCGTTTCCAGGGACGGACCCCCGAGAGCCATCCCGACACCGACGTCGTCCAGGTGGACACCGCGCTCTTCCCGGTCCTGCCCGAGGCCGAGGGCAGGTCGGAGGGGAGCGCCGCCGAGCGGGACTGAGCCGCCCCGACGACCGTCCCTCAGGTCTCGCGCAGCCTCTTGAGCGTCGCCACGTCGGCGGCGTGCGGACCGGCCGGCCCCGGGGTCTCCAGGATCAGCGGCACACCGGCGCTCACCGGGTGGCGGAACAGCTCGCCGAACGGCTCCGCGCCGATGTGCCCGGCGTCGATGTTCTCGTGCCGGTCCCTGCAGCTGCCGCACGCTGCCTTGGAGTCGTTGCAGTGCACGACCTTCAACCGGTCGGCGCCGACCACCGCGCCGAAGCGGTCCAGGGTCGCGCGCATGCCCTCCACCGTGGAGATGTCGTGCCCGGCGGCGAACATGTGCGCGGTGTCCAGGCACACGCCCACGCGCGGGTGCCACTCCAGCACCTCCAGGTAGGCGGCCAGGTCGTCGATGGTCGCGCACAGCACCTGGCCCTGACCGGCCATCGGCTCCAGCAGCACGGGCGGGACGTCCCCGCCCAGGCTCTCCAGCAGCGGCATCAGCCGTTCGCGGGTGCGCGACAGGCCCGCCTCGCGCCCGCCGGAGACGGCCGAGCCGGTGTGCACGACCACTCCCAGCGCGTCGATCCGGGCCGAGCGGCGCAGCGCGTGCTCCAGGGAGCGCACCGACTTCTCGGCGGTCTCCTCGCTGGGGGTGCCCAGGTTGATCAGGTAGGGGGCGTGTACGAACACGGGCAGGTCGACGCGCTCGCGCATCCGCGCGTCCTGCGCGGGGTCGCCCCCGTTGGTCGCCCACCCGCGCGGGTTGGACACGAAGACCTGGACCGCCTCCGCGCCGATCTCCTCGGCGTAGGCCAGGCCCTTGTCGGCCATGCCGCCCGCGACCGGGACGTGTGCGCCGACCGGGGACGGGGGCCGCTGCTGCTCGCTCTTCTCCATAGCCCAACAAGCCTAGGGGCCGGTCGGAGCCGTCGGTCCGTGCCGGTGCTCACACCGCCCGGCCGGGGAGGCGGGGGCGGTCGCCGTCCGGCCCGGTCGCGGGCGGGGCGTACCGGGGCCGCCGGGAGCGCACACCGC
>NZ_QPFC01000886.1:0-5804 GCF_003427465.1 Nocardiopsis sp. TNDT3
CCCAGGCCCCTCCGCCCGCCCCCGGCGAGGCCTCCTGGCGCGACCCCTACCTCGACGGCGGGCACCGGGAACTGCTCACCCCCGCCGCGCGCGCCCTCGGCGCGGTCGGCGAGGACAGCGCGCGCGTCGCCTTCTGCCGCTCGGTGCCCGAGCACCCGCGCGGCACCGAGACCACCGGGCGCGACCTGCCGGTGCTGCCCTCCGCCGAGTACCCCGGGGCCTGGGCGCGCCTGACCGACGCCAACCCCGCCTTCCGGATGCGCTACGCCCACGCCCACGCGACCAGCCTCGTGCGCTGGAGCGCCGAGGGCGCGCCGCCCCCCGCGGCCAGCCCCGACCGCACCGCCGCCGTGCGCGGCCTCCTCTTCGACGGCCCCAGCGCCCTGGACACGGCCGCCCGCCGAGAGGAACCCCATATCCTGGTCCGATACCTGGAGGCGCTGACCAGTGCCTACGATGAGTGGCGGACGTGTTCCGCCGCGGTCCCAGAAGCCTCTGAGCGGACCGCCGCGGACCCGGCCCTGCCAGCAGCCGTCGCCGGGGTCCTCCGCACCGGACTCCTCCTGCTCGGGGTGTCAGCGCCCACAAGGCTGTAGACGCCCCGTGCCCCCCGGTGGGCCGTACCCGTCCCTGGTGTTCCGATCGGTTCGGTGGACAATGGGGGGTGCCGCCGACCCGCACAGCCGTACAGTCCCAGCCGAAAGCCCATCATGAGCCGCTACGCCCACCCCGCCGGTTCCCGCCACGCGGAGATCCTGCCGGAGGACAACCCGCCGCTGCCGCCCGAGGACCTCAACGCCCTCGACCCGCGCGTGTGGCCCGCCACCGCGCGCCGAACGGGCGGTGAGCTCACCGTCGGCGGCGTCGGCGTGCGCGAACTCGCCGCCACCCACGGCACACCGCTCTTCGTCATGGACGAGGAGGACTTCCGGGGCCGCGCCCGCGACTACCGCACCGCCTTCTCCGACGCCGACGTCTACTACGCGGGCAAGGCGCTGCTGACCAAGGCCGTCGCGCGCTGGGTCAACGAGGAGGGGCTCAAGCTCGACGTGTGCTCGGGCGGCGAACTCACCGTCGCCCTGGCCGCCGGGGTCCCCGCCGAGCGCATCGGCATGCACGGCAACAACAAGTCCGCCGCCGAGCTGCGCCGCGCCGTCGAGGCCGGGGTGGGCCGCGTCATCATCGACTCCCTCGACGAGATCGAGCGCCTCGGAGCGATCGCCGCCGAACTCGGCGCCCGCCCCAAGGTCCTCATCCGCGTCACCACCGGCGTGGAGGCGCACACCCACGAGTTCGTGGCCACCGCCCACGACGACCAGAAGTTCGGCTTCGCGATGAGCACCGGCGCCGCCGCCGAGGCCGTCCGCCGCGTCCTGGCCGCCCCGCACCTGGAACTCGTCGGCCTGCACTCGCACATCGGCTCGCAGATCTTCGACACCTCCGGCTTCGAGGTCGCCGCCCGCCGCGTGACCCGGTTCCTCACCGGCGTCCACGAGGAGCTGGGCGTCACCCTGGCCGAGCTCGACCTCGGCGGCGGCCTGGGCATCGCCTACACCTCCGGCGACGACCCCCTGGACCCCAAGACCATCGCGGGGAGCCTGACCTCCATCGTGCGCCGCGAGTGCGAGGAGGCCGGACTGCCGGTGCCCCGCATCGCGGTCGAGCCCGGCCGCGCCATCGCGGGCCCGGCGGGGATCACCGTCTACGAGGTCGGTACCGTCAAGGACGTGGAGGGCATCCGCACCTACGTCAGCGTCGACGGCGGCATGAGCGACAACATCCGCACCGCCCTGTACGGCTCGGAGTACACCAGCCAGCTCGTCTCCCGCGAGAGCGACGCCGAGCCCATGCTGTCCCGCCTGGTCGGCAAGCACTGCGAGAGCGGCGACATCATCGTCCACGACCTCTACCTGCCCGCCGACCTGCGCCCGGGCGACCTGGTGGCCGTCGCCGCCACCGGGGCCTACTGCTACTCCATGGCGAGCAACTACAACCACCTGCCCCGGCCGGCCATGGTCGCGGTCCGCGGCGGGAGCTCCCGCGTCATCGTGCGCAGGGAGAACGAGGAGGACCTCCTCCGCCTCGACGTCGGCTGAACGGTCCCGACGGCGGCCGGGGCCGCCCCGAGACGAGGATTCACGAGAGAAGTGGGAGTCACGCCCAAATGGCGATGAAGGTGGCGCTGCTCGGATGCGGCGTGGTGGGCTCGGAAGTCGTCCGCCTGGTCAACGAGCAGTCCGAGGAACTGGCCGCGCGGGTGGGCACGCCCATCGAGATCGGGGGCATCGCGGTGCGCCGCCTGGGCCGCGACCGCGGCGTCGACCCGGCGCTGCTGACCACCGACGCCACGGCCCTGGCCACGCGTCCCGACATCGACCTCGTGGTGGAGGTCATCGGCGGCATCGAACCGGCCCGCTCGCTGATCCTCGCCGCGATCAAGTCGGGCAAGTCCGTGGTCACGGCCAACAAGGCCCTGCTCGCCGAGGACGGCCAGACCCTGCACGCCGCCGCCCGCGACGCCGGGGTCGACCTGTACTACGAGGCCTCCGTGGCGGGCGCGATCCCGCTGCTGCGGCCGCTGCGCGACTCGCTCGCGGGGGACAGGGTCAACCGCGTGCTGGGCATCGTCAACGGCACCACCAACTACATCCTCGACCGGATGGACTCCCTGGGCGCCGGGTTCACCGAGTCCCTGGAACAGGCGCAGGCCCTCGGGTACGCCGAGGCCGACCCCACCGCGGACGTGGAGGGCTTCGACGCGGCGGCCAAGGCCGCGATCCTGGCCCGGCTGGCCTTCCACACCCAGCGGGTGACCGCCGCCGACGTGCACCGCGAGGGCATCACCGGCGTGTCCGCGGGCGACATCGCCAGCGCCCGCGCGATGGGCTGCGTGGTCAAACTCCTGGCCATCTGCCAGCGCTCGCAGGACGGGGGGTCGGTGGGCGTGCGCGTCCACCCGGTGATGCTCCCGGTCGAGCACCCCCTGGCCAGCGTCAAGGAGGCCTACAACGCGGTGTTCGTGGAGGCCGAGTCCGCGGGCCGCCTGATGTTCTACGGGGCCGGGGCGGGGGGCACCCCCACCGCCAGCGCGGTCCTGGGCGACCTGGTCGCGGTGGCGCGCAACCGCCTCGCCGACACCTCGGTGGCCGAGGGCGGGCACGACACCGGGCTGCCGGTGCACGACATGGGCGAGACCATCACCAGCTACCACGTGGCGCTGGACGTGGCGGACCGCCCCGGCGTGCTGTCCAAGGTCGCGGAGATCTTCGCCGACCACGGGGTGTCCATCAAGAACGTGCGCCAGGAGGGCAGCGGGGACGACGCCCAGCTGGTGCTGGTGAGCCACCCCGCCCCCGACGCCGCGCTCAGCGCCACGGTCGAGGACCTGCGCGTCCACGACATGGTGCGCGAGGTGGCCAGTGTCATGCGCGTGGAGACCTTCGCCGACTGAGCGGACCGCGCGCCGCGGAGGGCCGGGACCCCGCGCAGGGCCGCACGGGACCCGTGCGGCCCTCCGCCGACCCCCATGTCCGTATGATGAGACATCAGACCGCGATTCGAGATAGTGCGGGCGTGGTCATAGACTCGTAGCTGGTGGGGACGACGGACGCGCCGCCGGGCCGTCCGGGAACCCCGCCGCTTCCACCGCGCGTCAAGCGAAGCCGCATCCACCCGAAAGGGACAAGTCGTGAGCATGGCACGGGCGTGGCGAGGCATCGTCGAGGAGTACCGCGACCGCCTCCCCGTCAACGAGAGCACCCCCGTTGTCACCCTCCAGGAGGGCGGCACGCCCCTGCTGCCCGCCACGCGCGTGTCCGAGCTCACGGGCTGCGAGGTCTTCCTCAAGGTCGAGGGGCTCAACCCCACCGGGTCCTTCAAGGACCGCGGCATGACCATGGCCATCACCAAGGCCGCCGAGGACGGCGCCAAGGCCGTCATCTGCGCCTCCACCGGCAACACCAGCGCCAGCGCCGCCGCCTACGCCATCCGCGCGGGCATGACCTGCGCCGTGCTGGTGCCCCAGGGCAAGATCGCCATGGGCAAGCTGGCCCAGGCCCTCGTCCACGGCGCCCGCCTGCTCCAGGTCGACGGCAACTTCGACGACTGCCTCGAACTGGCCCGCAAGCTCAGCGTGGACTACCCGGTCGCCCTGGTGAACTCGGTCAACCCCTACCGCCTCCAGGGGCAGAAGACCGCCGCCTTCGAGATCGTCGACGCCCTCGGCGACGCCCCCGACGTCCACTGCATCCCCGTGGGCAACGCGGGCAACATCACCGCCTACTGGATGGGCTACACCGAGTACTCCAGGGACGGGATCTCCACCCGCAACCCGCGCATGCTCGGCTTCCAGGCCAGCGGCTCCGCGCCCATCGTCAACGGCGCGCCCGTCACCAGCCCGAGCACCATCGCCACCGCCATCCGCATCGGCAACCCGGCCTCCTGGAAGCTGGCCGAGCAGGCCCGCGACGAGTCCGGCGGCCTCATCGACAAGGTCACCGACCGCCAGATCATGGCCGCCTACAAGCTCCTCGCCGCCGAGGAGGGCGTGTTCGTGGAGCTGGCCTCCGCCGCCAGCGTGGCCGGTCTGCTCCAGTCCGTCCAGGCGGGGCTGGTCGAGCCCGGCAGCCGCGTGGTGTGCACCGTGACCGGCAACGGCCTCAAGGACCCCGACTGGGCGCTGGCCGGAGCCTCCTCCGCCACCACCGTCCCGGTCGACGCCCTCGCCGCGGCCCAGGCCCTCGACCTGGCCTGAGACCGGTCGTCCACAGGGCGGAGGGAGTGCCTTCCGCCCCGGCGGGGACGCCGGTAACCTCCGACCGGGAGGGGTGCGGCCCCGCGCCCGCGAGGGTGTGGGCCCCCGACAACCACCCTCACCGCGCACCCATCATCCTTGCAAGACCCCGGTCCCGCCTGTGGACGAGTACCACGCGGGGGCTTCCCGAGAGCCCCCGCCAGGAGAGAGCCCCACGTGAGCCCATCACGCCCCACCCGGGTGTCCGTCCAGGCCCCCGCCACCAGCGCCAACCTCGGACCGGGCTTCGACGCCCTGGGCCTGGCACTGCGCCTGTACAACACGTTCGAGGCGTCCCCGCGCGAGGACGGCGAGCTGCGCGTGCGCGTCGAGGGGGAGGGCGCCGACGAGGTCCCCCTCGACGAGCGCCACCTCGTGGTGCGCGCCATGCGCGAGACCTTCGAGCGGGCCGGGGAGCAACTGCCCGGGCTCGACCTGACCTGCGTCAACGGGGTCCCGCACGCACGCGGTCTCGGCTCCTCCTCCTCGGCGATCGTCGGCGGCGTGGCCGCCGCCAGCGCCCTGCTGGGGCGCACCGGCCCCGACGGCGGACCGGACCGCGACGGCATCTACCAGATCGCCGCGGACATCGAGGGACACCCCGACAACGTGGCCCCCTGCGTCTACGGTGGATACACGGTCGCCTACCGCGACGGCGACCGCTGGGGCGCGGTGTCCCTGGCACCGGACCCCCGCGTCCTGCCGGTGCTGTGCGTGCCCGAGTGGCGGCTGTCCACCGAGCGGGCCCGCGGGCTGCTGCCCGAACGGGTGCCCCACGGCGACGCCGCGTTCAACGCCGGGCGCGCCGCGCTGATGACCGCGGCCGTTTGTGGCCATCCCGAGGCCCTGTACGCGGCCACGCGGGATCGGCTACACGAGTCCTACCGCGCCCCGGCCATGCCGGACACCCTCGATCTCATCCGTGACCTGCGGCAACACGAGAAACTGCCCGCGGTGGTCTCCGGGGCGGGGCCGACGGTCCTGGTCCTGTGCTCCACGGGGGCGGGGGAGG
>NZ_QPFC01000093.1:0-9840 GCF_003427465.1 Nocardiopsis sp. TNDT3
CGGCGCGGGGGGACGGTGCTCCCCCCGCGCCGTCCGCGCGTGCGGGGGGTTTCAGCCGACCACGCGGCGTCTCATCCGGGCGCACGCCAGGAACCACATCAGGACCACGAACACCAGCAGCACTCCGAGGTGGAACAGCGCCGCTCCGACTCCGATGTCGCCGAAGACCACTCCGCGGATCAGCTCGACCGAGTGGTAGAGCGGGTTGGCCATGGCCGCGTTACGCACCCAGTCGGGCAGCTCGGTGAGGGGGAAGAACGTGCCCGCCACCAGGAACAGCGGGGTGAACAGGCCGCTGAACACGTAGTCCATGGACCGCACCGAGTTGATCAGGGCGGAGATCCAGATCCCGAAGAGCGCGAAGGCGAACCCGGCGAGGAAGGCGATGAACGGCACGAGCAGCAGACCGGGTCCGGGGCGCAGCCCGAAACCCACCGCGACCAGCAGCGGGACGCACCCGTACACGCCCGAGCGCATCGCCAGCCACAGCGCCTCGCCGGTGACGAGTTCGCGCACGTCCACGGGGGCGGCCAGGATGCCCTCGTAGGTGTGCAGGAAGCGGCGTTTGATGAAGGTGTTGATGACCCCGGGCATCATCGACTGGAACAGCACCGACACCGCCACGATGCCCGTGCCGAGGAAGTCGATGTAGCTGTACCCGGCGAGGGTGCCGATGAGGGCGCCCATGCCGAACCCGAAGCAGAGCAGGTAGAGGGTGGGCTCGACCACCGCCGCGAAGGTGGTCGCCCGCCAGGACTGGCCGTACAGGATCCACTCGCGGGCGACGACGCCCATCACCGCGTCGGCCTCCAACCGGCCGGGGCGGGCGTGGATCTCGGGCCGGGCGTCCTCCCGGGCCTGCCGTGTCTGGTCCGTCACTCCACACTCTCCCCGGTCAGGGCCACGAAGACGTCCTCCAGGGTGCTCACCCGGCGCAGCGGCGCGCCCAGCCGGTCGCGCAGGGAGTCGGGCAGCTCCTCGGCTCGCAGAACCGACACGGTGGTGCCGGTGCGCCGGGTGGTGAAGCCGTGACCGTGGACGAGGCGTTCGAGTCCGTCGACGCCCTCCTCGCCCGGGGTGTACTCCTCCACTGTGGTCCCCGCGTACCGGGCGACGAGGTCGGCGGGGGCGCCGCGCTCGACGATCCTGCCCGCGGCCATGAGCGCCACCTCGTCGGAGAGGCGTTCGGCCTCCTCGATGTAGTGGGTGGACATCAGCACGGTGACGCCCTCGGCGCGCAGCGCGGAGATGACGCTCCACAGGTCCTGGCGCACCTGCGGGTCCAGGCCCACGGTGGGCTCGTCCATGAGGACGAGTTCGGGCCGGTGCAGCAGGGCGCGGACGATGAGCAGGCGGCGGCGCATGCCCCCGGACAGGTCGTCGACGAGGGTCGCGCCCCGGTCGGCGAGCTGGGCCAGCCGCATGGTCCGGGCGATGGCCTCGCGGCGTCGGCGGCGCGGCACCCGGTACAGGTAGGAGAACATCCGCAGGTTCTGCTCGACGGTGAGCTCCTCGTCGAGGTTGTCGTGCTGGGGCACGACGCCCATACGGGCCCGGGCCCACTTGGACTCGTCGGGGACGGCGTGGCCGAGGACGCGGATCTCGCCCTCGTCGGCGAGGGACTGGGCGGTGAGCATCTTCATGGTGGTCGACTTGCCCGCGCCGTTGGGCCCGAGCAGGCCCAGGACGACGCCCTGCGGGACCTCCAGGTCGAGCCCGTCGACGGCGGTGAGCGAACCGAAGCGCTTGACGACCCCCCGGAGTCGCAGGGCGGGGACGGACGGTGTGTCACCGGCGTCCATGGTCGCGCTCCCGGACGGACGGCGACCGGGGACAGGTGTGGTCATGAACACAACCGTAGACAGCGGGGGCGAGGGATTTCCAGCGGGTTTCCCCGGCTGTGGAAACACTCCCGCCGCGCCGTGCGCGCCCGCGGCGCCGCGGGCGGTGCGGGCGGTGCGGGGCGGTCCGACCGGCGGAAAAACCCGTTGTCCCGGCCGGGGCGCCCGCCTACGATCGTCCTCCGGACCCGTAGGAACGAGAATCCGGAGGACGACTCCGGGCGGAGAAGGGTGAGTATGCCCCAGAAAGCGCCGAGCGCGCCTCACAGTCACGCGTACCACCGCCGTACCCGGGCCCCGGGTATCTGAGGCGGCCACGCCCCTTTCCGTCGAGAAGCGCTCGGCCTGCTCCCTGCTGTCTGTCATCACTTTTCCCAGCAAGGAGTACCTTCCGGGTGTCCACCACCGATTCCTCCGACCGCTCCGCCACCCGCACCGGCGCCTTCGCCTGCGTGCGCTGCGGCCTGTCCGTGTCCCGCCTCGGTCCCGACGGGGAACCGCGCGACCACTGCCCGAGCTGTCTGAGCTCCCGCCACGTCCTGGACCGGGTCGGGGGCGGCGCCTCCGACTGCGGCGGACGCATGGCCCCGATCTCGGTCGCGGTCCCGCGCGGCGGCTCCTGGACGCTCATCCACCGCTGCGGCGTGTGCGACGAGATGTCCGAGAGCGCCGTCTCACCGGACGACAACCACCTCGTCCTCATGCGGATCGCGGTCCGGCCGCTGGCCGAACCGCCCTTCCCGCTCGACCTGTTCGGGGAGGTGTGAGCGTGGGCCGACGCAACACCCGTGTCACCAGGCGTCCCCAGCGCCCCAAGACCGTGCTGCACGCCCACGGCGAGGCGGGTGGTGCGGGTTCGTTCCGCTGTGTGCGGTGCCGTCTGGAGATCCCGGCCCGCGCGCCGGGGACGGCCCACCGCAACCACTGTCCGCACTGCCTGACCAGCCTGCACGTGGACCTGCGGGTCCCCGGCGACCGCGCGTCCGGCTGCCGGGGCGCGATGGACGCGCTGAGCATGGCGGCGCGGCCGGACGGGGAGTGGATGATCGTCCACCGCTGCGTGCGGTGCGGTGAGCTCGGCTCCAACCGCGTGGCGGGCGACGACAACGCCCGCGCGCTGGTCAGGGTGGCGGTCCGGCCGCTGGCCGCCGCCTCCGACGCGGTCGCTCGGCGGGCGCTGATGGACCTGTGACGGCGGACGGGGCGGGGGCCGCAGGGCTTTCCGCCCCGTCCGGGTCCGGCCCGCCGCGCTTTCCGCTCGGGCCGGGGCGCCGCGCCTTCCGGCCGGAGCCCGCCCGTGGGCCCGGGCGGGCGGACGCGGAGCGCTCCCCCGGACGCGCCGACGCGCGATGCTCCCCGGACGGGTGACCGGCCCGGGGTTTCGCCTAGTGTGGGCGGTGTGAGTGAGGAAGTGTCCCCCGACCGGCTACGCGCCTCCAACACCGACCGCGAACGGGTCCTGCGGGTCCTGCGCGAGGCCGCCGCCGACGGCCGTCTGGACCTGGAGGAGTTCGAGGAGCGCTCCTCCCTCGCGCACGAGGCCCGGACCCTGGGCGAGCTGCCCGGGATCACCGCCGACCTCCTCCCCGCCGAGCAGCAGCCCATCCGCCTGGACCGCCAGCCCGTTCTGGGTCTGTTCGGCAGGGCCGAGCGCAGGGGCCGCTGGGTGGCCTATCCCGACGAGCTGGCCGTGGCGCTGGTCGGCAGGGTCGAGGTGGACATGCGCGAGGCGCTCCTGATGCACAACCACCACCGCATGACCGTGACCGCCGTCCTGGGCCGCGTGGAGATCGACGTCCCCGAGGGCGTCGAGGTGCGGATGACCGGCTGGTCGTTCCTGGGCAGGCGCACCACCACCGCGCGCCGCTCCGAGCTGTCCCATCCCCCCGTGCTGGAGATCGACGGGTTCTCCCTGTTCGGCGTGGTGCGCGTGCGCGCCCCCAGGAGGCGCCGCCTCCTGGGCTGGCGCCGCCGCGATCGCCGACGCGGCATCGGGGCCTGACCGCGCCGACCTGCGGGGACCGCCGACCGGGCACGGGGGGCGGCGACGGTGTCAACATGACGCGCGCAACACCGCCAACCCCGGGTGAGGTGGCGGTGTGCTCCGGTGCGTCTGGCAATCTGGGGCTCACAGGTTTTCCCAGGGAGAGTTGGGTTGCAATGAGCGAGTTCCGTATCGAGCACGACTCGATGGGTGAGGTCAGGGTTCCGGCCGAGGCCAAGTGGAGGGCCCAGACGCAGCGTGCCGTCGAGAACTTCCCGATCTCCGGCCAGGGCCTGGAGGGCGCGCACATCGCCGCCCTCGGCCAGATCAAGGCCGCCGCGGCCAAGGTCAACGCCGAGCTCGGCGTCATCAGCGACGACCTGGGCAAGGCGATCCGGGAGGCCGCCCTGGAGGTCGCCGAGGGCAGGTGGAACGACGAGTTCCCGATCGACGTCTTCCAGACCGGCTCGGGCACCTCCAGCAACATGAACACCAACGAGGTCGTGGCGACGCTGGCCACCGAGCGCCTCGGGGCCCCGGTGCACCCCAACGACCACGTCAACGCGTCGCAGTCCTCCAACGACGTGTTCCCCTCCTCCATCCACATCGCCGCCACCTCCGCCGTGCAGAACGACCTGGTCCCGGCGCTGCGGCACCTGGAGGAGGCGCTCGGCGCCAAGGCGACCGAGTTCGCCTCCGTGGTCAAGAGCGGCCGCACCCACCTCATGGACGCCACCCCGGTCACCCTGGGCCAGGAGTTCGCCGGGTACGCCGCCCAGGTGCGCTACGGCGTGGAGCGCCTGGAGGCCGTCCTGCCGCGCGTGGCCGAGCTGCCGCTGGGCGGCACCGCCGTGGGCACCGGCATCAACACCCCCGAGGGCTTCTCCGCCCGGGTCATCGCGGAGATCGCCGAGCACACCGGCCTGCCGCTGACCGAGGCCCGCGACCACTTCGAGGCGCAGGGCGCCCGCGACGGCCTGGTCGAGCTGTCCGGCCAGCTGCGGACCATCGCGGTCGGCTTCGCCAAGATCGCCAACGACATCCGCTGGATGGGCTCGGGCCCGACCACGGGCCTGGGCGAGATCCTCCTGCCCGACCTCCAGCCCGGCTCCTCGATCATGCCGGGCAAGGTCAACCCGGTCCTGTGCGAGGCCGTGCTCCAGGTGACCTCGCAGGTCGTCGGCAACGACGCCGCGGTGGCCTTCGGCGGCGCGAGCGGCAACTTCGAGCTGAACGTGCAGCTGCCGATGATCGCCCGCAACGTGCTGGAGTCGATCCGCCTGCTCTCCAACGTCTCGCGCGTGTTCGCGGACCGCTGCGTGTCCGGTATCGAGGCCAACGTCGAGCAGTGCCGCGTCTACGCCGAGTCCTCGCCGTCGATCGTGACCCCGCTCAACCGCTACATCGGCTACGAGGAGGCCTCCAAGGTCGCCAAGCAGTCGCTGAAGGAGAAGAAGACCATCCGCGAGGTGGTCATCGAGCGCGGATACGTCGAGGACGGCAAGCTCACCGAGGCGCAGCTGGACGAGGCCCTCGACGTGCTGCGGATGACCAACTCCCAGTAGTCCGGAGCCGTTCCGCCACGGGGCACCCCGCACGCGGGGTGCCCCGTGCGCGCGCCGGACGGGGCGGTCGTGTTCCGGGCGGGGCGCACGGTGCGCACGGGTCGCGGTTGTGTCTCACCCGGCCGCGAAGGGCCCGGACCAGGAACCTTCCGGGTGCGGGAGGCGTCCGACATTCTTGAACAGAGCACCTTGGAAGCCCGCCTTCGAGAGGGCAGTACATGTCGAGCAACAGCGGCAGTGAACGCATCGTCGCGGACCGCTACGTCCTGCGCCGTGAACTCGGCCGCGGCGGTATGGGGGTGGTCTGGCAGGCCTTCGACCCGACGCTGGACCGCGACGTCGCGATCAAGCAGGTGCTGCTTCCCGACCACTTCACCGACTCCGAGCGGGCGGACGCCCACGGCCGGGTCCGGCGCGAGGCGCGCTCCGCCGCGCGGATCAGCCACCCCACGGTGATCACCATCCACGACGTCTTCGAGTACGACGGCAACCCGTGGGTGGTCATGGAGCTGGTCGAGGGCGGGTCCCTCCAGGACCGGCTCGACGAGCGGGGCGCCCTGCCTCCGGACGAGGTCGCGGAGATCGCCGGGTCGCTGCTGCGCGCCGTGCGGGCCGCGAACGCGGCCGGGGTCCTGCACCGCGACATCAAGCCGGGCAACATCATGACGTCCCTGGACGGCCGGGTGATCCTCACCGACTTCGGCATCGCGACGGTGGAGGGCGGGCCGAGCATCACCCGCACCGGCGCGCTGATCGGCTCCCCCGAGTACATGCCGCCCGAGCGGCTGGCGGGCGGTCCGGCCGAGCACCGGGGCGACCTGTGGAGCATCGGCGTGACCCTGTTCGCGGCGGTCGAGGGCACCTCCCCGTTCCGCCGCGACAGCATCACCGCGGCGATCGCGGCGGTGATGTCCGCGCCGCTGCCGCCGATGACGCGCGCCGGGTGGCTGGAGCCGGTCATCTCCGGTCTGCTGGAGCGCGACCCGGAGCGCAGGCTGAGCGCGGACGGGGCGCTGGCGCTGCTGCGCGAGCGCGGCGGGCCGAACGCGGGCGGCGACGACAGCGGCGGCTTCGGCGCGGCGGGCGCCGTGGGAGCCGCGGGGGCGGGCGCGTTCGCGGACGGTACCCCGGCCTCCGGCAGCGGCCCGCACACGACACCCGGCGTCAGCGGTCGGCAGAGCCCCCACCACACGCCGAGCGGTGGCCACCCCGGCACGGGGCCGCGGGGCGGCTACCCCCACACGCGGACCCCGCTGCCTCAGGGCCCGATGACGGGGCAGCGCCTGCCGCGGGGCGGACCGGCCGACCCGGTGACGCCCGCGTCGCCCTTCGCGCACGGGCACCGCACGGTCCACCAGCACCGGCCGCCCCACTCCGCGGGAGGCGGTCTCGGCGGCACGGGCCGTGGCCCGGGTGGACCCGGGGGTCCGGGTGTCCCGCTCCACTCGGGCGGCCACGGCGGCGCGCGTCCGGGCTCGGGCTCGGGGAACACCAGGCTCCTCGTCGGCGTGGGCGCCGCGGTGGTGGTCCTGACGCTGATCGGCGGCGTTGCCGTGGTCGGTGCCACCCTGTTCGCCGGAGCCGAGGCCGAGGGCGGTGCCTCCGAGGCGCTGTCGGCGTCCGAGAGCGCGCGGCCGCCGGCGGAGCCCTCCGCCTCCGTCGGCGGGGACGAGGGCGGTGCCGGCAGCGGCGGCGGTGAGGGCCGGGGCGAGGGCGGCCAGACCGGCGGCGGGGACGAGAACGGGGAGCCGCCGTCCTACGACGAGCTGGAGACCTTCCGGTCGCAGTGGTTCCACGTGGACTACCCGGCCGGGTGGCAGGTGGACGACAGTGAGATCGAGAACACGCTGGCGGTGTTCGTCGCGCCGGGCAGCGACCACCAGGTGTGGGTGACCGGCTGGACCGAGCAGGAGTTCACCGGGACGAGCGCCGAGTACCTGGAGGACACCAACGGCGGGACGAAGGTCGAGGGTGACGTCACCACCGGCTACACGCAGCTGGAGCTGGAGGAGTTCGACGACGGCGACTTCGAGGAGGGCTGGGACGTCGCCCTGGTGGAGTCCGACCTCGTCAACGAGACCTGGGCGAGCCAGGAACGGCGCTTCTGGGCCTACGCGATCAGCACAGAGCACGAGGGCGACCGGGTGTTCTACCTGGTCAGCGTGAACGTTCCGCGCGAGGACGCCGACTACTACGACGACCTGCACGAGGACGTCATGGAGACGTTCGACCCGCTGCTGTGAGTGCGCCGCCCGCCGACCGCGGCGGACCCGGCACGACGGGGGCCGTTCCGGAAGGGAACGGCCCCCGCGTCTCGCGTGTGCACCGGAGACGGCGCCCTCCGTCAGGGGGCGCCCCGGCGGGTCAGTACCAGCCGACGGACTGGGAGTGGGCCCAGGCCTCGCAGGGAGTGCCGTAGCGGCCCTTGATGTAGTCGATGCCCCAGGCGATCTGCGTGGCCGGGTTGGTCTGCCAGTCGTCGCCGTGGGTGGCCATCTTGTCGCCCGGCAGCGACTGGGGGATGCCGTAGGCGCCCGAACTGGGGTTCTGCGCGCTGGGGTTCCAGTTGCTCTCCTTCTGCCACAGGGGCTCGAGGCAGTCGTGGAACTCGCTGGCGGCCCAGCCCTGGTCGGTGACCATCTGGAGGGCGATGCCCTTGGGGTCGCCGGTGAAGACGGGAGTCTCCTCCTCCTCTTCCTCCTCTTCCTCCTCCTCGATGTCGCTTCCCTCGACCTGGGCCGTCAGGACCCCTTCGGTGAGAGCCGCGTCACGCTGCTCCTGAGCCTGACTGCGCAGGGTCTGGAGTTCTTCCTGGGACAACTGCTCGGAGAAGAACGACTCCTCCCCGGCTTCGGTGTCGGCGGCGGGTTCCTCGGTCTCCGGAATGGCGGCGCTGGCCACCGTGTCCGGATCGAGCTCGTCATCCGCGAACGCGGTGACGGCGAAGGTCGCACCCGCGACGAGGGTCGCCGCACCGACCGCCGCCGTACTACGCAGCGACATTCGGTTGATTAGCACGATTGCCTTTCCCAAGAGGGGGTTATTGGCAGGGAAAGCCCTATTAATACCAGTTGTTGGCCTGGGAGTGGGACCAGGCGCCGCAGGGGTTTCCGTAGCGGTCCTTGATGTAGTCGATGCCCCAGGCGATCTGCGTGGCCGGGTTGGTCCGCCAGTCGGAGCCGTGGGAGGCCATCTTGTCGCCCGGCAGGGACTGCGGGATGCCGTAGGCGCCCGAACTGGGGTTCTCGGCCGTGTGGTTCCAGTTGCTCTCCTTCTCCCACAGCGGCTCCAGGCAGTCGTGGAACTCGCTGGCGGCCCAGCCCTCGTCCAGGACCATCTGGAGCGCGATGTCCTTGGGGTCGCCGGAGGGGGCCGACCCGGCGGATCCGCCGCCGGAGGAGTCGGAACCGCCGGAGGTGTCGGCCTCGGGCTCCTCCTCGGGTTCGGGTTCGGGCTCGGCGATGTCGCTGGCCGTCCCGCTGTCGGCGCGGACGGCCCCGTCGACGGCCGCCCTGGCCTGCTCCATGCTCTCCTCGCGCTGGGCCTGGCGCTCCTGGTCGCTCTGCCCGGCCTGCGCGGCGAAGAAGTCCTCGGGCCGGTCGGACCCGCCGTCGCCGCCCGCCGCCGACCGCTGGTCGGGGACCACCGCGGCGGAGGCGAGCTGGCTCGGGTCTGCCGCGTCGCTCTGGGCGAACGCGGCGACCGAGAAGGTGCCGCCGGCGACGAGGGTCGCGGCGCCGACGGCGCCCGCATGTCGCAGTGAGATGAGGTTGAGTAGCAAAATCGCCCTTTCGCGTAGACGCACACGCGCCCCACGGGGTCCGCGTGTGTGAGAGTTCGCCGCCGCTGACCACGTGGCCCGGGGTGTCGCGCGCGAGGGAAGGGGTAGCCGTTCGACCGACCGCGGCGCGGGTTCCCACGTGGGAGGGGATGTTCGTGCAGCGGGTTCAGCCTGCATCATCGTCACGATGAAGTAACGCCAGATTTACTATGCCTTGGATCACATCACGGAATGCATCCGCGATGCGGTGCTTTGACCTGCACTTCGATACGTACAGTCAAGGAGGAGTCAAGTCCTCCCGGCACTGTGGCGAGGGTCTCCACACCTGCCGAAAGGAGACGGGGGTCACCGGGAACGGTGTTCCTGAGTACCCGTACGGATGTGCGCGGGCGGCTCCAGGGGTCAGGATGGCGCCATGAACGTCCACGGATCCCCGCCGTCCCCCGCGGGCCCACGGCTCAGCTGCCCGGACTGCCGCGCCCCGCTTGCCGCGCAGCCCCGCTCCTGCCGGCGGTGCGGGCTCCTGCTCGTCGGCGCCACCGCCCAGCGCCTGTGGCACATCGACACCGAGATCGCGCTGCTCAACAGCCGTGAGCGGCACCTGCGCGAGGAGCGCGCCGCCGTCGTGGCACTGCTGCGCGAGGAGTCGGGCCGAGGCGCGTCCCCGGC
>NZ_QPFC01000887.1:0-3879 GCF_003427465.1 Nocardiopsis sp. TNDT3
CGGTCGGACATGCCGATCAGCTCGGGCAGCTCGGAGGAGATGAGCACGATCGCCACACCGGCCGCGGCCAGCTCGCGCATGAGCCGGTAGACGGCCTGCTTGGCGCCCACGTCGATGCCGCGCGTGGGCTCGTCGAGCACCATCACGCCGGGTTCGGCGGCCAGCCACTTGGCCAGCACGACCTTCTGCTGGTTGCCGCCGGACAGGTACCGGACCTCCTGGTCCTGGCCGCCGCGCGCCACCAGCTCCAGGGAGGAGAGGATGCCGGGCAGCCGCCGGGCCCCGCGCGCCGAGCCCAGGGGCCAGACCGCGTCCAGGACCAGGCGGCCGTTGGCCGCCACCGACTGGTTCAGCGCCAGCCCCTGCGCCTTGCGGTCCTCGGTGACCAGCACCAGGCCCGCCCGCACCGCCGTGCGCGGCGAGCGCGGGTCCACCCGCCGCCCGTCCACGCGGACCTCGCCCCGGGTGAAGCGCTCGACGCCGAAGAGGGCGTGGGCGACCTCGGTGCGCCCGCTGCCCTGGAGCCCGCCCAGGCCCAGGATCTCGCCGCCGCGCACCTCGAAGCCGATCCCGTCCAGCTGGGTGTTGCCGCCTCCGGTGACCGACAGCCGCACCCGTCCCACGTGCTCGCCGTGCGGCTCCAGGGGCTCGGGGAAGACCGCCGAGACCGGACGCCCGACCATCTTGCGGACCAGCTCGGCCGGACCGATCTCACCGGCGGGGACGGTGTCCACGAGATGGCCGTCCTTGAGCACCGTGATGGTGTCGGCCAGGTCGAAGATCTCCCGCATGCGGTGCGACACGTACAGCACCGCCACGCCGCGTTCGCGCAGGCGGCCGATGATCCGGTAGAGCACCTCCACCTCGTGGTCGGCCAGCGCGGCGGTCGGCTCGTCCATGGAGATGATGCGCGCGTCGTGCGAGAGCGCCTTGACGATCTCCACGATCTGCTGTTCGGCCACCGACAGCGACCGCACCCGGGCCCGGGGGTCGATGCCCTCCAGGCCGAGTTCGGCGAGCAGTTCGGCGGTGGCCCGCTCCATGGCCCGGGCGTCCACCAGGCCGCGGCGGCGGATCTCGCGGCCGAGGAAGACGTTCTCGGCGACGGTGCGGTCGGGCAGGAGGTTGAACTCCTGGAAGACCGTGGTCACGCCCGCGCGCTGGGCCTGGACGGGGTGCTCGAAGGAGACGGTGCCGCCCTCCAGCTCGACCGTGCCCCCGTCCGCGCGGTGCACCCCGGCCAGCACCTTCATCAGGGTGGACTTGCCCGCCCCGTTCTCGCCGACCAGGGCGTGCAGCTCGCCGGGGTGGAGTTCCAGGTCGATCCCGTGCAGGACGCGCACGCCCAGGAAGGACTTGGTGATGCCGCTCATCCGGAGCAGGGGCGGGCCGCTCATGCCCCGTCCACCTCCGGCACGTCGACCCAGCGGCGTTCCCGCGCCGAGGTCAGGACGGCCTCGGCCAGCACGGCGGCGCGCAAACCGTCGGCGAACACCGGCAGGCCCTCGGGGGTCTGCCCGGCGATGGCGGCTCCGGTGTCGGCCACGAGCGCGTTGAAGCAGTCCTGGTAGCCCTGCGGGTGGCCGACGGGGGTCGTGGACAGGCGCGCGGCGTCGGCGCTCAGCTCGGGGTCGTCGCGGCTGATGGTGCAGCTGCGGCCCCGGCCGCCCGCCCAGAGGGTCTCGGGCCGCTCCTGGTCGAACAGCAGGGTGCCCTCGGTGCCGGAGACCTCCAGCACGAGCCGGTTCTTGCGGCCGGGGGAGACCTGGCTGATGACGGCGCCGCCGACCACGCCCCCCGCGGTGGAGAACTGGAAGGCCACCAGGTCCTCGGTGGCCACCGAGCGTCCGGCGCGGGTGTCGTTGACCCGCGAGGTCTGCGCGCTGACCGAGGTGATGCGGTCGCCGGTGACGAACTCCAGCATGTCGCACCAGTGCGAGCCGATGTCCCCGAACGCGCGGGTGGGGCCGCCCAGTTCGGGGTCCACCCGCCAGTTGTCCTCGTCCGGGTACAGGAGCCAGTCCTGGAGGTAGCCGCCGTGGGCGAGGCTGACGCGGCCGATGGAGCCCGAGGCCACGCGGGCGCGCGCCTCGCGGGCCATGGGGTGGAAGCGGTAGGCGAAGGGGACGACGGCGACCCGGTCGGCCTCCTCCGCGGCCCGGACCAGCTCGCGGGCGGTGTCGGCGTCGGTGGCCAGGGGTTTCTCGCACACGACGTGCTTGCCGGCGGCCAGGGCGGCCAGGCTCAGCGGCGCGTGCAGGTGGTTGGGGGTGCACACGTGGACCACGTCCACGTCGTCGCTGCGGACGAGTTCGAGGGCGTCGGCGTGGGCCCGGGCGACGCCGTGCGCGGTGCGGAACTGTTCGGCCTTGCCATGGGAGGAGCCCGCGACCCCGACGACCTCGCCCCCCGCGGCGCGGACGGCGTGGGAGTGGACCCGGCCCATGAAGCCGGTACCGATCACCGCGGCGCGGTAGGCGTTGGGGGCGGTGGACCCGGGGTCGGCCGCCTCACCCAGGCTTGTGACCTTACTCACTGACATGCCACGAACGGTACGCCGGACTTCTGTCGATCGTCAAGCAAAAGTCGTAGGATCTATCTGCAATAGACGGATGACGGACAGTCAATAGATCCTGTGCTTCACTGTTCGCATGACGGAAGACGCGCTGACCCACACGGAGGGACGACCCGGCCCGGCCGTCGCTCCGACCGCCGCACCCGGTGCGGGCACCCTGCTCCGACTCCTGCGCGACGGCCGACCGCGCACCCGTTCGGAGCTGGCCTCGGTCACCGGTCTGGCCCGCTCGACCGTCACCCAGCGCGTGGACGCCCTGCTCGCCAGCGGACTCATCGGGCCCGCCGGAGAGGCCGTGTCCACCGGGGGCAGGCCGCCCACGACCTTCTCGTTCCAGCCGGACGCCCGCGTGGTCCTGGCCGCCGACCTGGGCGCCACCCACGCCCGCCTGGCCCTCACCGACATGTCGGGGACCGTGCTCGCCGAGGAGCGCGCCGACCTGGACATCGCCCTGGGCCCCGAGCACGTCCTGGACTGGGTCGTGGAGCGGGGCCGCGGCCTGCTGGAGGGCACGGAACGGCGGGTGGACGAACTGCTCGGCCTGGGCATCGGCCTGCCCGGCCCGGTCCAGCACACCACCGGGCGCGCGGTGAACCCGCCGATCATGCCGGGGTGGGACAACTTCGACGTGCCCGGCTACGTCCACGACCGGCTCGACGTGCCGGTCCTGGTGGACAACGACGTCAACATCATGGCGATCGGGGAGCACCACACGGCCTGGCCCGAGGCCAGCCACCTGATGTTCGTCAAGGTCGCCACGGGCATCGGCTGCGGCATCGTCAGCGAGGGCAGCGTCTACCGGGGAGCGCAGGGCGCGGCCGGGGACATGGGGCACATCCACGTCCCCAGCGGCGACGAGCGGCCCTGCCGCTGCGGCAACACCGGCTGCCTGGAGGCCGTGGCCAGCGGCGCCGCCCTGGCCGCCGCGCTCACCGCCGAGGGCGTGCCCGCCAGCGGAGCCCGCGACGTGGTCGAACTGTCCCGCAACGGGTCGGTGCCCGCCCTGCGCGCGCTGCGCCAGGCGGGCCGCGACATCGGCGAGGTGCTCGCCGCGTCGGTGAACATGTTCAACCCGTCGGTCATCGTCATCGGCGGCGCGCTCGCCCTGGCTGGGGACCACCTGCTCGCCGGGGTGCGCGAGATCATCTACCAGCGGTCGCTGCCGCTGGCCACCGAACACCTGAGCATCGTCTCGTCCGTGGCGGGCGAGAGCGCGGGCGTGATCGGCGCGGCGGTCATGGTGATCGAGCACTGCCTGAGCCCCGAGCACGCGGACGCGCTGATCAACGGCTGAGCCGGGTGGG
>NZ_QPFC01000888.1:0-3592 GCF_003427465.1 Nocardiopsis sp. TNDT3
GCGGCGCGCGTCCCCCCGAGCTCCCCGCCCAGCTGGTGCCCCGGCACGTGGCCGTGGTCATGGACGGCAACGGCCGTTGGGCCAAGGAGCGCGGGCTGGCGCGCACCGAGGGGCACAAGGCCGGTGAGTCCTCGCTCTTCGACGTGATCGAGGGCGCCCTGGAGATGGGCGTGGCCAACCTGTCCGCCTACGCCTTCTCCACCGAGAACTGGAAGCGCTCGCCCGACGAGGTGCGCTTCCTCATGGGCTTCAACCGCGACACCATCCGCAGGCGCCGCGACGAGCTGCACGCGCGGGGGGTCCGCGTCAAGTGGGCCGGGCGCGCGGGGCGGCTGTGGAAGAGCGTCATCCGCGAACTCCAGGACGCGGAGGAGATGACCAGGGACAACACCGCGCTCACCCTCCAGTTCTGCGTGAACTACGGCGGACAGGCCGAGATCGTCGACGCCGCGCGCGAGCTGGCCCGCAGGGCGGCGGCGGGTCTGCTCTCCCCGGAGAAGATCACCGAGGACACCCTCGCCCAGCACCTCTACGCCCCCGATGTGCCGCCCGTGGACCTGTTCGTGCGCTCCTCCGGCGAGCAGCGCACGTCCAACTTCCTCCTCTGGCAGTCCGCCTACGCCGAGTTCGTCTTCCTGGACACGCTCTGGCCCGACTTCGACCGCCGCGACCTGTGGCGGGCCTGTGAGATCTACGCGAGCCGGGACCGCCGCTACGGCGGTGCCGTGCCCAACCCCGTGTCGGAGGAGAAGAAGTGATGGCAGGTTCGGACGGCCCGCTGCTCAGGCCGGGCATGTCGCTCGTCTCGGTGGGCGACAGCTTCACCGAGGGCGTGGGCGACCCCTACCCGGAGCCGGGCGCGGGCTTCCGCGGCTGGGCCGACCGGCTGGCCGAGCACCTGGCCGACGAGCTGGGCGAGGTCATGTACGCGAACCTGGCGGTGCGCGGCAAGCTCATGCGCCAGATCGTCACCGACCAGCTCCCGCCCGTCCTGGCTATGGCCCCGGACCTGGTCACCCTGAGCGCGGGCGGCAACGACCTGCTGCGCCCGGGCGGGGACCCCGAGCGGATGGCCAGGATCCTGGACCACACGGTGGGCCGCCTGCGCGCCGCGGGGAGCCAGGTCGTGCTCTTCACCGGCGTCAACATCACCACGGGTTACATGCGCGGCACCATCGGCCTGTTCGCGCGCTACTACATGCACGTGCGCGCCGTCGCCGACAAGCACGGCTGCCTCCTGGTGGACCAGTGGCCGATGAGGGTGCTCACCGACCCCCGGGCCTGGGACGAGGACCGGCTGCACATGTCCCCCGAGGGGCACCGCCGCCTGGCGCTGCGCGTGGCCGAGGTGCTGGGCGTGCCGGTGACGGAGCGCTGGGACGAACCGTGGCCGCACAGCGAGCCGGTCGGCTGGACCCGTGCGCGCCGGGAGGACCTGACCTGGGTCAGGGAGTCGCTCGGCCCGTGGATCGGCCGCCGCCTGACGGGGCGCTCCTCCGGCGACACGGTCACGGCCAAGCGCCCGGAGCTGACCCGGGTCACCAAGGACCGCTGACCGCCGCCGAACCGGTGTGAGGTGGCTCCCAAAACGCCGAAAACGATCAACCTACTGTCGCGTAACCCTGGCGTGGAGTTGGATGATCGGGCATTATGAGCGGTTTTGGGACGAACTTGGTGCACCAGGACATCCTGTCCTACGTCGCCCTCGGTGACAGCTTCACCGAGGGCATGAGCGACCCCTACCCGGACGGCGGCGGCGCGCCCGACGGCCGCTACCGGGGATGGGCCGACCGCCTGGCCGAGCACCTGGCCGACCACGTCGCGGAGGTGCGCTACGCCAACCTCGCGGTGCGCGGCAAGCTCATCGGCCAGATCGCCGAGGAACAGGTCCCCCGGGCGGTGGAGCTCTCGCCGGACCTGATCACGCTGTGCGCGGGCGGCAACGACATCATCCGCCCCGGCAGCGACCCCGACGCGGTGGCCGTGGCCTTCGCCGCGGCGGTGGAGGAGCTCAGCCGGACCGGCGCGCGCATCGTGGTCTTCACCGGGTTCGACACCAACTGGCAGCCCGTGATGCGCCACATGCGCGGCCGGATCGCCACGTACAACATGCACCTGCGGGCCATCGCCGACCGCTACGGCTGCGACGTGGTGGACGTGTGGAGCATGCGGGTCCTGGACGACGCCCGCGCCTGGAGCTGGGACCGCCTGCACCTGTCCCCGGAGGGCCACCGCCGCATGGCGCTGCGCGTGGCCGAGGTGCTCGGGGTGCCCGTGGAGGGCGACTGGAGGCAGCCGTGGCCGCCCGCCGACCCCCGCGACTGGCGCTCCGCCCGCCAGGAGGACCTGCACTGGGCGCGCGAGTTCCTGGTGCCGTGGATCGGCCGCCGCCTCACCGGTCGCTCCTCGGGGGACAACGTCAGCCCCAAACGCCCCAGCCTGGACCCGCTGCGCCGGGACTGACGCCCCGCGGGGCGCCGCGCGCACGACGCGTCGGCGCTCCGGGCGTGGACCCGCCGGGGCAGACAGCCCCGGCCGGGCCGGGATAGTGTTCCGCTCGACGGAGCCCACCGGTCCACAGCGGGGAACCCCATGCCCGACGAGTCCGCGCGGCGACGCGAGTCCGCACGCGTCCTCAGGACGGCGCTGCGCAGACTGCGTTGGGAGCGCCTGAAGTTCCGGTTGCGGCTCATAGGGCCGCTGCGGTACTACGAGTTCTTCGAGAGCCTCGGGACGGTCGAGGCCCGTTCGGACGAGTCCTACCTGCTGGTGATGGCCTCCCACCCGGGGAACGGGCGGCCCCCGCTCCTGCTGACGCCGGGCTACCACTGCCGCTTCGGGCAGTTCGTCAGGGGGACGGGGGAGGTCAGGTACGCCGAGATCACCCTGACGGTCGACGACGCGGGCAGGCCCCGGCTGCGCTCGGTCGGCCGCACCCACCCCGGCGACCGGGCCGGATGGCGCGCGATGGTCCGCGACATCCGGGCCCTGTGGAGCACCCGGGGGAGCGGCGCCGCCCACGAGGAGGACACCTTCGAGGCGGCCGTGCGCCGCTACCACGCGCGCTGGCCCTCGCCCCGGCGCGGATCGGGGGCCTCGGCGCGCTCCGGGTTCTCCGAACCGGGGGAGGGCAACGCCCACGGGGGTCAGCCGACGGCACAGCCCGTACCCCGCGGGCGAGCGCCCTCGGCACCGCGCCCCCGCCCTCTTCCGCCCCGCTCGGCGCCGAGGCGTTCACCGCCGCCGCGGTGTGGGGTTCGGAGCGGCCCGCCGACCGGGACTGGCACGTTCGCGCCGTGGTGCGCGACGGGGCCGGGCAGACGTCGGTGGCCCGAGCCTGGGGCGGGGCCCGCCGGAAGCCCGACCTGGTGTGGTTCCAGGACAGGGGGGCGCCCAGACCGATCGCGGTGCGCAGTGTGCGGCGCGTGCTCGAGTGGGCTTCGCCCTGGGCCGCGGAGCCCGACCTGGTCCCGAACCTGTCCGGTCCGGCGGGCGGCAGACCGGTCTCCCGGCCGTCGGACCCCTCGCCGGAGGAGGGCCCGCTGACCGGTCGGGCGGCTCCCGCCCCCGCGAGCGGCCCGGCCTCCGACGC
>NZ_QPFC01000889.1:0-7174 GCF_003427465.1 Nocardiopsis sp. TNDT3
GCTCCCGACGCGCTTTCCCCCCTCTTACGCACATCCCCTTGCAGAAAGAGACCCCCACGTGTTGCTGAGTGCCACCGCGAACGGCCAGGAGGCCGCGGACGCGGCCTTCCTGACCGTCGGCGTCGCCCTTGCCGTCGGCGTCGTCGTCCTCATCGCCCTGCTCCTGATGGTCACCCGCCTGTTCCGCAAGGTCGAGCAGGGCAAGGCGCTGATCATCTCCAAGGTCCGCGACGTCCACGTCACCTTCACGGGCGCGATCGTCCTGCCGGTCCTGCACAAGGCCGAGATCATGGACATCTCGCTCAAGACGCTGACCGTGGACCGGCGCGGCCGTGAGGGCCTGACCTGCAAGGACAACATCCGCGCGGACATCAAGGTGTACTTCTACGTCCGGGTCAACGAGACCGCGGAGGACGTCAAGAAGGTCGCCAAGTCCATCGGCACCGAGCGCGCCAGCCATCAGGACACGCTCCAGGAGCTGTTCAACTCCAAGTTCTCCGAGGGCCTCAAGACCGTCGGCAAGCAGTTCGACTTCGAGGAGCTGTTCACGCACCGCGAGCAGTTCCGTCAGGCGATCATCTCCCTGATCGGCACCGACCTCAACGGCTACAGCCTGGAGGACGTGGCCATCGACGAGCTGGAGCAGACCCCGCTGCACCAGCACGACGCCAACAACATCCTCGACGCGCAGGGCATCTCCAAGATCACCGAGCGCACCGCGATCGAGCACAAGCGCACCAACGAGTTCGAGAACGACCGCCGCAAGGAACTCGACCGGCAGAACACCGAGACCGCCGAGACCCTCGCCGAGCTGGAGAAGCGCCGCGAGGAGGCCGCCGCCAAGGCCAAGCGCGAGATCGAGATCATCCGCGCCCGCGAGGAGGCCGAGACCGCCCGCGTGCAGGCCGAGGAGCGCCTCAAGGCCGAGACGGCCAACATCCGCACCTCCGAGGCCCTGGGCGTGCAGCACCAGAACCAGCAGCGCGAGATCGCGGTGGCCGAGAAGAACCGCGAGCGCGTCATCGCCATCGAGAGCGAGCGCATCGAGAAGGACCGCCTCCTGGAGGTCATCGGGCGCGAGCGCGAGACCGAGCTGAGCCGCATCGCCAAGGACAAGGAGGTCGAGGCCGAGAAGCGCGAGGTCGCCGACGTCGTCCGCGAGCGGATCGCCGTGGACCGCACCGTGGCCGAGCAGGAGGAGGCCATCAAGCGCCTGCGCGCGGTCGAGGAGGCCGAGCGCACCCGCCAGGCCGTCATCATCCAGGCCGAGGCCGAGGCCCAGGAGAACCTGGTCAAGGACATCAAGGCCGCCGAGGCCGCGGAGGCCGCCGCCAAGCACCGGGCCGCCGAGGAGCTCACCCTGGCCGAGGCCCGCCAGCAGGCCGCCGAACTGGACACCCGCGCCAAGATCCGCCTCGCCGAGGGGATCCAGGCCGAGGCCGCCGCCACCGGCCTGGCCGAGGTGCAGGTCCGCCAGCAGGACGCCGAGGCCATCGAGAAGGTCGGCCGCGCCGAGGCCGCCGTGGCCAGCGAGAAGGCCCGCGTCGAGGCCGAGGCCGTGGAGCAGAAGCTGCGCGCCGAGGCCGCCGGTCTCACCGACAAGGCCGAGGCCATGGCCGCCCTGGACCAGGTCAGCCGCGAGCACGAGGAGTACCGCCTGCGCCTGGAGGCCGAGAAGGAGATCCGCCTGGCCGGGATCAACGTGCAGCGCGAGGTCGCCGAGGCCCAGGCCACCGTGCTGGCCACCGGCCTGGAGAACGCCGACATCAACATCGTCGGCGGCGACGGCGCCTTCTTCGACCGCATGGTGGGCTCCATCGGCCTGGGCAAGGCCGTGGACGGCTTCGTCGGCAACTCCAAGACCGTGCAGGCGCTGGGCGGCAACTGGCTCAACGGCGAGGGCGACTTCGCCGCGGACATGCGCAGGGTGATGGAGTCGGTGTCCACCGAGGACGTCAAGAACCTCACCGTCTCCGCGCTGCTGCTCAAGCTGATCGGCGCGGGCGGCCCGCAGGCCGACAAACTCGACGGCCTGCTCGGCACCGCCCGCTCGCTGGGCGTGGACCAGCTGCCCGCCTCCGCCCTCGCCAAGCAGTAGGGGAACCTTCGTGACAGAGGCCCTGCCCCAGGAGACCGAGGGGCCGGACGCCGGGGACGCGCGTGCGCTGGACGCGGGCACCTACGAGGTGCTCCGCGCCCGGCTGCGCGAGCAGACCGGCGAGCTGGCCCGGCGGACCGAGCGGCTCAACGCGCGACGGCTGGAGGTGTTCGGCGGCACCGAGCTGACCCTGCTCGGCACCGAGCGCGTGCGCACCGAGCACAACTGCGTGCCCCGGGACATCGTGAGCGTGGGGCGCCCGGCCGCGGACGGCGCCGACGGCGCCGTGATCCTGTTCGGCTACAACGTGTTCATCGGCATGCAGCGGGAGACCCACGTCCCCGACGTGTTCTCGCTGCACCGCTACGAGCGCGCCGACGACGGCTTCGCCTTCGCCGACGCCGACGGGGGCGCCGTCCCCGGGCTGCTCGACGACGAGCGGTTCCAGCAGGACTTCGGCCAGCTCTACCGGTACTACCGCGACGCGCGCCTGCTCCAGCTGCGCCGGGTCGAGGAGCGGCTGCTGGCCGTGTTCCAGACCGGCCCGCGCACCGAGGACGTGCGCGTGCTGCGGTGGTCGGTGTCGCCGACGGGCGAGATCGCCTACCTCGACGCGCGCGGCGAACGCGACCACGTGTTTCCGCCCGCGCACGACTTCGCGTGGGTGGAGGCCACGCGCGAGGACCACGTGGCGGGCCGCCACCCGCACATCTCGATCCTCGACGAGCTGTTCGTGGAGACGGTCGGCGGCGACCTCACCATCAAGGTCGAGAACAACACCGAGGTCGGCGAGGGCGTCTACAGCGAGCCCGTGGACGAGCCGTTGCAGAGCCTGGCCGACGCGTCGGTGCACCACGCGCGGGTGGGCCCGCTCATCCTGCTGCGCGTGCTGCCCTACAACGAGACCGAGTGGCGCCACCTGGTCTTCAACACGCGCACCAAGGAGGTCGAGCGCCTCGACGGCATCGGCCAGTCCTGCCAGCGCCTGCCCGACGACCAGGGACTGATCTTCCCCGGCGGCTACTACCTGGCCACCGGGGTGGCGCGGACCTTCGACACCGACGTCACCGACCTGGAGTTCGAGCGCGTGGTGCGCTCGCCCAACGGCGAGGACGTGCTCTACGTCTTCCACTCCCGCGCGGACGGCCGCAGTCTGCTGCTGCCCTACAACACCATCCGCAAGGAGGTCGCCACCCCGATCGTCTGCCACGGGTACTCCCTGTTCGACGACGGCACCATGACGGTGTTCCGCGACAACTCGGGCGAGCCGACCCGGGTGCACCCGATGCAGGTGTGGCAGACACCGTACGCGTCGGACGTGTACGCGGCGGCGCAGCCGGTGGGGACGGGCCCGCTGGAGCGGATCGGCAACGCCGAACTGGTGCGGGGCGTGTCCGAGTGCCTGTCGGTGGCGCGCATGGCCGAGGACATGCGGCCCTCCACCGAGGTGTTCGAGGCGCTCATGGCCGCCTGCCGCCGGGTGACGGACCGGTTCCACTGGCTGGGCGAGGAGGAGCTGGGCGACCTGGCGGCGCCCCTGTCGCAGGTGCGCGACACCGCCGCGCGGGTGCTGGAGGAGTTCGAGACCGTCCAGACCCTGACCCGGCAGGCCGCCGAGACCCTGGCCGAGGCGGAGGAGAAGGCGGCCTCGCTCATCCGCACCGCCCGCGGGGAGGCCCCGCGCACGGCGGAGGGCTGGGTGGCGCGGCTGACCGGGCTGCGCCGCGCCCAGGGGCAGGCGGCCACGCTGCGCGAGACGCGCTACGTGGACACCGACCGCCTGGAGGAGCTGGACGGCAGGCTCGCCGGGGAGATCGACGCCACCGGCCGCCGCACGGTGGCCTTCCTGGAGCGCGACGACGCCTTCGCCGGGTACCACGACGAGGTGGAGCGACTGGTCGCCGACGCCGAGGGCATCGGGGCGGTCAGCGCGGCGACGGCGGTCGGGGAGCGCATCGCCGAGCAGACCGAGGGCCTCCAGGTGGTCACCGAGGTCGTCGGCTCGCTGGACATCGGCGACGCCCAGGTGCGCACGCGCATCCTGGAGCGGGTCAGCGAGGTGATGGCCGGGATCAACCGGGCGCGCGCCACACTGGAGGCGCGGCGCGGCGAACTGCTCGCCCTGGAGGGGCGGGCGGAGTTCGCCGCCGAGTTCGCCCTGCTCGGGCAGGCGATCACGGGGGCGCTGGCCGCCGCCGACACCCCGGACCGGTGCGACGAGCAGCTGGGGCGGATCATGCTCCAGCTGGAGAACCTGGAGACGCGGTTCGCCGAGTTCGACGACTTCCTCGGGGAGCTGGCGGACAAGCGCGAGGACGTGTACGAGGCGTTCTCCACCCGCAAGCAGGGGCTGGTGGACGAGCGGGCGCGGCGGGCCGACCGCCTGGCGTCGTCGGCCGCCCGCGTGCTGGAGAGCGTTCAGCGGCGGGTCGCGGCGCTGGACACGCTGGAGGACGTCAACACCTACTTCGCGTCGGACGCGATGGTGGCGCGGCTGCGCCGCACCTCCGAGGAGCTGCGCGCGCTCGGCGAGACCGTGCGCGCGGAGGAGCTGGACGGGCAGATCCTGGCCGCCCGGCAGGAGGCTGGCCGGGCCCTGCGGGACCGCGCCGACCTGTTCGAGGGCGGCGCGGGCGGCGAGACGATCCGGCTGGGCAGGCACCGCTTCGCCGTGAACACCCAGCCGATCGACCTCACCCTCACCCCGCACGGCGGGGAGATGTCGGTGGCGATCACCGGCACCGACTTCCGCGCACCTGTCACCGACGAGGGGTTCGGGCGGACGCGGCACCTGTGGGACCGGGTGCTGGTGTCGGAGAGCCCGCAGGTGTACCGGGCCGAGTACCTGGCCGCGTCGGTCCTGGCCGCGGCCGAGGAGGGCTCGGAGGGCCTGACGCCGGAGCGGCTGGCCGAGGCCGACGCGGGGGAGCAGGACGGGTCGTCGCTGCCGGACCTGGTGCGCGGCTTCGCCGAGGCCCGCTACGACGAGGGGTACGAGCGGGGCGTGCACGACCACGACGCCGCGCGGATCCTGTCGGTGCTGCTGCGGCTGCGCGCGGGAGCCGGGCTGCTGCGGTACCCGGGCGCGACGCGTGCGGCGGCGCAGGTGTTCTGGGCCTTCGGCGCCGACGAGGAGCGGCGGACGGCGTGGCGGACCCGGGCCGGTTCGCTGGCGCGGGCCCGCGAGGTGTTCGGAGTGCGCGGGTCGGCGGCGGTCGACGCGCTGCGCGCGGAGCTGGCGGCGGCCGTGGACGGGTTCCTCACCGACACCGGGCTCCACCAGGAGGCCGACCTGGACCTGGTGGGCGAGTACCTGTTCGAGGAGATCGCGGCTGAGGGGCCCGGGGAGACGGGGTTCGTGACCGGCGCGGGCGCCCGTACGCTGCTGGACCGGTTCCACCGGGCCGTGGACAGCGCCCGGGAGAGCACGCGCAGGGCCTTCGAGGAGGACCTGCGCGCCCTCGACGCAGACCTGAACGCGCGCCACCAGCTGGTGGCGGCCTGGCTGGAGGCGTTCGCGACCACGCTGGAGGAGGTGGACCCGGGCGACCTGCCCGAGGCCGCCGCGATCGAGCTGACCGGCGGCGCCCTGGAGAGGTACGAGTCCTCGGCGGCCGTCGCGGAGGACGTGGACGGGCTGCTGGGGTCGCACCCGCGCGTGCGCGAGCGCTCCCTGGAACTGCGGCTGGACGAGTTCCTGCCGCGCACCCGCCGGTTCCGGCTGGAGGAGGTGCCCGCCTACCGGGACTTCCAGCGGCGCCGCAACGAGCTGGTGGCGGCCGAGCGCGAGCGGCTGCGGCTGGAGGAGTACCGGCCCAAGGTGATGAGCGGGTTCGTCCGCAACAGGCTGCTGGACGAGGCGTACCTGCCGTTGATCGGCGACAACCTGGCCAAGCAGCTGGGCGCGGCCGGGGACGACAAGCGCACCGACCAGAGCGGCCTGCTGCTGCTCATCTCCCCGCCCGGGTACGGCAAGACCACGCTCATGGAGTACGTGGCCAGCCGTCTGGGGCTGGTGTTCGTCAAGGTCAACGGGCCCGCGCTGGGGCACGCGGTGACCTCGCTGGACCCGGACGAGGCGCCGGACGCCACCTCCCGCCAGGAGGTCGAGAAGATCTCCTTCGCGCTGGAGATGGGCGCCAACACGATGCTGTACCTGGACGACATCCAGCACACCAACCCCGAGCTGCTCCAGAAGTTCATCTCGCTGTGCGACGGCCAGCGGCGCATGGAGGGGGTGTGGAACGGGCGGACCCGGACCTACGACCTGCGGGGCAAGCGCTTCGCGGTGTGCATGGCGGGCAACCCGTACACGGAGCAGGGCAAGCGGTTCCGGATCCCGGACATGCTGGCCAACCGCGCCGACGTGTACAACCTGGGCGACGTGCTGGCGGGCAGGGAGGAGCTGTTCGCGCTGAGCTACGTCGAGAACGCGCTCACCTCGAACCCGACCCTGGCCCCGCTGTCCACGCGGAGCAGGGAGGACGTGTACCGGTTCGTGCGGATGGCGCGGGGCGACGACTCGGTGGGCGCGGACCAGTTCGACCACCCCTACTCGGCGGTCGAGGTGGACCGGATCGTGTCGGTGCTGCGCAAGCTGCTGCGGGTGCAGGAGGTGGTGATGGCCAACAACGCCGCCTACATCGCCTCCGCGGCGCAGTCGGAGGAGGCGCGCACCGAGCCGCCGTTCCGGCTCCAGGGCTCGTACCGCAACATGAACCGGCTGGCGGAGAGGATCGTGCCGGTCATGAACGACGCCGAGGTGGAGGCCGTGATCGACGACCACTACCTGGGCGAGGCGCAGACCCTGACCTCGGGCGCGGAGGCCAACCTGCTCAAGCTCGCGGAGCTGCGCGGGGTCATGACCCCCGAGCAGGAGGCCCGGTGGACGGAGGTCAAGGAGGCCTTCCGGCGCGGCCGCGCGCTGGGCGGCGCCGAGGACGACCCGATGACCAGGGCCATCGGCGCGATGGGTCTGCTGGCCGACCGGGTGGGCGAGATCGGCACCGCGATCGGGCGGGGACGGGGCTCCGGGAGCTGACCGGATGACACGTGCGGGCCGCCACCCCCTACGGG
>NZ_QPFC01000890.1:0-1176 GCF_003427465.1 Nocardiopsis sp. TNDT3
CTCCGAGGGGGCCCGGGTGGGGGTCATCGGAACCTCCGGGGCCCGGGTCGGCGGCGCCCCCATCCCCATGCCGAGATCCGTGCTGAGCACACCGGAGTCACCGGACCTCCAGTACCTGCTGGCGTGTATGCGCGACCGGGGCGGCGACAGCGTCGTGCTGGAGGCGACGTCGATGGGACTGCTGAACCACAGGGTGGACGGCTCCTTCGTCGACGTCGGGGTCTTCACCAACCTGACCCAGGACCACCTGGACGACCACGGCACGATGGAGAGCTACACCAGGGCGAAGATGCTCCTGTTCCAGGGCATGTGCCGACGCGCCGTGGTCAACGCCGACGACCCCGTGGGCGCCGCGATCCCGGCCCTGATGCCCGGCGCCGTGACCACCTACGCCGTCGACGCGGACGCGGACTACCGGGCGACCGACCTGGTCGTCGACTCTTCGGGAACGCGGTTCGTCCTGCACCACGACGGCCGCAAGTACCCGGCGGCGATCCCCGTCCCGGGCCGGTTCTCGGTGTCCAACGCGCTGGCCGCGGTGGCGGCCTGCCACGTCCTGGGCCACGACCTGGACGCACTGGTGGACGCCCTCGACCGGATGCCGCAGATCCCGGGCCGGTTCGAGCACTTCGGTACACCCGAGGGGGTCTCCGTCATCGTGGACTACGCCCACTCGCCCGACTCGCTGGACAAGGTCCTGTGCACGATCCGCGGATTCGCCCCGCGACGGGTGCTCACCGTCTTCGGCTGCGGCGGCGACCGGGACACCACCAAGCGCGCCCGGATGGGCGAGATCGCGGCCACCTACTCCGACCTGTGCGTCCTCACCTCGGACAACCCCCGCTACGAGGACCCGGAGGCGATCATGGACCAGGTCGCCCCGGGCATCGAGGCGGTCGGCACACCCTTCGCACGGGTCGGCGACCGGCGCGGGGCCATCGCCCTCGCGCTGTCCTCGGCCGAACCGGGCGACGTCGTCCTGGTCGCGGGCAAGGGCAGCGAGACCCACCAGAGCGTCGGCGGCGACCTCGTTCCCTTCGACGACATGACGGTCGTGCGCGGCCTCGCCCGCGCCTGAGACCGCTCCCCTCCCGCGCGGACATCCGGGAGGGGACGCCGCCCGGCGGGGGAGTGGGAGCCGCACGCACGACCGCCCCGGCCGGATCCGGCCGGGGC
>NZ_QPFC01000891.1:0-2699 GCF_003427465.1 Nocardiopsis sp. TNDT3
ACCCGGGAAGCCATCGTCCGGCCGCCGAGACCGGCGGCCTCGCCCGGGAGGCCATCGTCCGGACCGCGATCGCCATCGCCGACGCCGAGGGAATCGACGGCCTGTCCATGCGCAGGGTCGCCACCCAGCTGGGGGTGAGCACCATGGCCCTGTACCGCCACGTCGCGAACAAGGACGCGCTGGTGACGGCGATGATCGACCAGGTCTACACCGAGCACGCCCTGCCCGACCCGCCGCCCGCCGACTGGCGCGAGGCGCTCGAACTGGCACTGCTGACGGAGTGGGGCATCTACCGGGCGCACCCCTGGGCCGTCCAGCTGACCCCGCTCGCCGGAGCGGTCCAGTCGCCCGGGCTGGTGCAGAACGCCGAGTGGATGATGCGGGTGATCACCGGCCAGGGGCGCTCACCGGACGAGGCCATGGCGATCCTCACCTTCGTGTCCGCCTACACCTCCGGCATGGCCCTCCAGGGCACGCGCGCGGTGGTGGAGGGGTACGAGTCCGGGATGGACGCCGAGCACTGGTGGAGGTCCCGGGGCGAGGAGTTCCTGCGGATCGCCGAGCAGGGCGGGTTCCCCCTGACGTTCAGCGTCTCGGGGCCGACCGACGTGCACGCGATCTTCGAACTCGGCATGAAACACCTGCTGGACGGGCTCACGCCGCTGATCGAATCGGGAGGCCGACCCGCGGGCGGGGGCCTCGCGGGTCCGACGGGCACACCCCGGTGAGCCCGCGAAGGGGTCCCGACGGGCGTCCCGCGAGCGCCACGGGGTACATCTGAACACGGGGGGTTCCTACCTGTGCGACACCGTGGACGACCACTTCCGCCCGGCCCGCGGCGGGGACCCGGCCGACGAGGGGAACCGGAGGCGTTCCGAGGTGGCGGCATCACTACAATCACCACCGGTTCCACAACGCGATCGGCGGCCCTCCCGCCCTCCGCGGCACCCACCTCTCAGGTAAGTGCACAGCAGCGCCATGACGTCGGTGACGCGGCCGCTGTGGAGCCGCACCCCACCGGCGCCCAGGTCGGCTTTGAGGAGCTACCGAAGATGTCCCAGGGTCTGGTGCGGTACGCACCCTCGGTGAACGACGCGAGGGTGCGCGGGGCGGTCTACCCCCGGCGGTCCCTGGTGGTGGTCACCGGGGTTCCCGGGGCCGGGAAGAGCACCCTGCTGCGGAGGCTGTTCGGTCTGCGCGGGGACGAGGACCGGACCGTAATCGCCGCGGACGGTGTGCGGGTGATCGACTCGCTGCAGTCGCGCTACCGGCTCCGGGCGCTGCTCGGCCGCGTCCCCTACCCGCTGTGGCGCTGGGTGGTGCACGTACTGCACCTGGCCCGGGTGACCATAGCGCTGCGCGGCGGCCCCGTGGTGGTGCACGAGTGCGGGACCCGGCGCTCGATCCGCGTGCTGCTCGCCCTGCTCTGCCGACTGCGCCGGTACGAGGTCCACGTTCTGATGATCGACGCCACCCCGCAGGAGGCCCGGAGCGGGCAGGCCGCCCGGGGACGGCGGGTGACCGCGCGCAGCCACCGGACGCACTCGCGGCGATGGCGGCGGCTGCGCGCGGCCACCCGGCGCGGGCCGAAGGCGTTCGCGCCGGGCGCGCGCAGCCTGCTCGCGCTCGACCGGCGCCGGGCGCGGGAGCTGGCCTGGATCCGCTTCGGTTCCGGCCCGGACGCCCTCGGCGCCCTGCGCACCGCGGAGGAACCACCACCCGCCCGGATCGAACGCGTGATGTCCGGTACCCCGTGACCCCGGCCGGTCGGCTTCGCCTCCGCGCGTGCGTGGTCCGGAGGGGCGGAGCGTCCCCCGCCCCGGCCGTCACGGAAAAGCGCTTGCGGCGGTGGTTGCACCGTAGTACCTGTGGGAGCGTCCCGGAGGCAGGTTCGTTCCCACCTGGAGTCGTCGATGGCCGTTCGCCGCGTGGTGCCCGACATTCGGTCGGAGGCGCTGCGGGAGAGCCGGGAGTTCTACGGCCTGCTGGGCTTCGAGGAGGTCATGAACCACGGTTGGATCATGACGCTCGCCTCCCCGTCCTCTCCGGCCGCACAGGTCAGCTTCGTGACCGATGACAAGACCGGCCTGGTCGTCCCCGACATGAGTGTCGAGGTGGACGACGTGGACGCGGCCTACGCGGCCGTGCGGGACAGCGGCGCGGAGATCATCCACCCTCTGCAGGACGAGGAGTGGGGCGTGCGACGGTTCTTCGTCCGCGACCCCAACGGCCGGGTGGTCAACGTCCTGGACCACCACTGACAGCACCCCACACACCCGTCCGCCAGTACGGCACACCCCACTCCCGGGCGACCGTGGCCAGGGAGACGCCCTCCAGGCGGGTGCGGCCGATGATCTCGGCCTCGTCCGGGGTGATCACGTCGTGGCGGGCAGCCCGGCAGAGGACCGTGTCCGGCGTTCCGGTGGGGACGATGGCGGTGACGGGCGGTTCGGCCATGAGGAGCGGCTGACGCAGCGCGGCGGTCCGGGCCCGAAGGCCCGCGCGCTGGGCGCGGCAGCGCAGCGCCCAGTGCAGGCGGTGCCAGGCGGTGTCGGCCTCACGGACGGCGTGGACGAAGCCCGCGAGGAGCTCCTCCTCCACCTCCTCGACGGTGCGCGGGTCCAGGCCCCGGCACAGGCGGCGGGCGCAGGTGCGCAGCGCGGGCATGGCGAAGCCGATCGCGGCGACCATCCACTCCT
>NZ_QPFC01000892.1:0-1451 GCF_003427465.1 Nocardiopsis sp. TNDT3
GCGGTGACCGGGAGCCCCCGGTCACCGCCCGTCGCTTTCCGTCCTACGGTGTCAGCGCACCACCACGTCGTCGCGGACGCGCAGCCGCTCGCCGTAGAAGCCGCCGACCGCCGTGACCAGGGCGATCCCCAGGAACAGCACCGAGGCGACCCAGGAGCGTCCGTCCGCGCTCTCCAGCAGGGCGGTCGCGATGAACGGCAGGAAGCCGCTCAGGGCGCCGGCCAGGTTGTAGGCCAGCGCGACGCCGCTGTAGCGCAGGTTCGCCGGGAACAGCTCGGTGAGCAGCGCGCCGGAGACCGCGTAGGCGATGGACAGGAAGCCCACGCCCCCGGCCACCGCCAGCACCACCAGCACCGGCGAGGTCGTGTCGATCAGCCAGAACACCGGGAAGGCGATCACCGCCGTGGCGATACCGCCCCACATGGTGACGCGCCCGGGGCCGAGCTTCTCGGCCAGGCGCCCGAAGTAGACGATCACGCCGATCTGCACCACCGCGGCGACCAGGGTGGCGTTGACCATGAGGCTGCGCGACAGTCCGAGGGTGTCGGTGCCGTAGCTGATGGCGAACGTCGTCATGACGTAGAAGCCGCCGACGCCCAGCATGGCGGACGCGATCGCGATGAGGAGCCTGCCCCACGCGTGGCGGAACACGTCGACCGCGGGGACCTTGGAGCGCGCCTCCTGCTTCTCCATCTCCTCGAAGACCGGCGACTCCTCCACCTTCTGGCGGATGTAGACCGCGACCAGCAGCAGCGGGAAGGCCGCGAGGAACGGCAGGCGCCAGCCCCAGGAGTCGAACTGCTCGGCGGGCAGGAGCAGGACCAGCGAGAACGCGCCCGAGGAGAGCAGGGTGCCCACGGGCGACCCGATCTGCGGCAGGGCCGCGTAGCGCCCGCGCTTCTCCGGCGGGGCGTGCTCGACGGCGATGGTCACCGCGCCGCCCCACTCGCCGCCGACCGCGACGCCCTGCACGAGCCGGAGCAGGGCCAGCAGCAGCGGAGCGGCGATGCCGATCGAGGCGAAGTCGGGCAGCAGGCCGATGAGGCCGGTGGCCACACCGATGGAGACCACGGTGATCAGCAGCGCTGGTCGCCGTCCGATCCGGTCGCCCATCCAGCCGAACAGCACCGCGCCCAGCGGACGCGCGACGAAGCCGACGCCGAAGGTGGCGAACGCGGCCAGGGTGGCGGCCGTGGCGTCCAGCGTCGTGAAGTACAGCCGGTTGAACACGAGCGCGGCGGCCGTACCGAAGAGGAAGTAGTCGTACCACTCCAGTGCGGTGCCGACGAAGGCCGCGAAAGCGATCCGGCCCGCCTCGCGACCGCTCACCACCGGCCCGCCGCGTGCCGGGCGCTCCTCGGTCGCCTCTGGGTCGAGGTCACTCATCCTTGGTTTCTCCTATTCGCTGTCCGCGCCGGCGGCGGCGCGGTGTTCAGGGGATGGGGCGGGCC
>NZ_QPFC01000094.1:0-1608 GCF_003427465.1 Nocardiopsis sp. TNDT3
GACGGGGGCGCTGGCGCCCTGGAGGTCCGCGTCGATCCCGCCCACCGGTTCGCCCTGGAGGTCGGGGGCGGGCGGGTGCGCGCCGTCGCTCGGATCGGACCGCTCACCAGCGTGCTGGGGGAGGCGCCCGCGTCCGCCGACACGGTGCTCGAACTGCGGGTGGAGCCCTCGACGGCGCCCGAGTACAGCCGCGAACGGGGACCGGACGTGGTCGTCGCCGCGGTCCGCACCCCCCAGGGCGCCACCGAGCTGGCCAGGATCGACGGACGCTACCTGTCGACCGAGGTCGCGGGCGGGTTCACCGGCCGCATGGTCGGGGTGAGCTGCGGCCCGGGCGGGATCGGGGTGCGTTTCGTGGAGTACCTCGGCGGAGCCTGACCGGGCCGCGGGGCCGGCGGCATGGTCGCCTTCCGCCGAGGACGTGCCCCGGCGGAGGCCGGACCCGCCGCGGACCTTCGCGCGGTCCCGGCCGCGCACGGCTCAGACGCCGACGACCCCCTGCGCGGCCCGGTAGAACAGGGCGACGGTCACCGCGCCGGGGTCCGGGCTGCCCAGGGCGGCCTCGCCCACGTAGCTGGTGCGCCCCCGGCGGCCGAGCAGTTCGCTGGTGCCGTCGGCGCCCTCCCGCGCGGCCTCCGCGGCCGCCCGCAGCCCGGCGTGCAGCCCCGCGCCGCTGGCCACCGCCCCGGCCAGCGCCTCCGAGGCCGGGGCGACGGCGTCGACCATGGTGCGGTCCCCGACCTCGGCCGACCCCAGCCGGTGCAGGGTCGCCCACCCGTTCGCGGTGGCCTCGGCCACCATCGCCAGGGTGAACGCCTCCGCGCCCGCGCCCGCCTTGCCGAACTCGCGGAACCACATGCCGAACAGCGGGCCGCTGGTGCCGCCGCTGTGGCCCAGGAAGGTCTCCGCCATCACCTCGAAGGGCTGTCCGGCCGACCCCGTGGCGGCGGTGTCGGCCAGGGCCTCGCGCGTACGGCGCAGCGCGGTGGTCATGTTGGTGCCGAAGTCGCCGTCGCCGCTGCGGCGGTCCAGGTCGGTGAGGTGTGCGCCCTCCTCCTCGACCGCGCCGATGAAGGCCTGCACCCACCGCTCGACGTCGGAGGGACTGAGCTGCTCTGCCATGCCGGTGCTCCCGTTCGGACTGTGGTGGGACGGACGTTCTACCAGGTGAGCGCGAGTGTGGCGGCCGGAGCGTCCCACAGCTCCAGTACCTCGTCGTCGGCCGCCGTCAGGGTGACCGAGCAGCCCGCCATGTCCAGGGAGGTCACGTAGGACCCCACGAGGGAGCGGGCGACCTCTATCCCGGCGTCGTCCAGGACGCGCCGCGCCTCGCGGAACACCCCGTACAGCTCCAAGTCGTGTGTGGCGCCCAGGCCGTTGACGATGGCGATGACCCGGTCCCCGCGCCCCAGGCCCAGCTCCTCCACCAGCGGCGAGACCATCGGGGGCACCAGCTCGCGGGAGGGGCCGAAGGCCCGCCGTTGCCGGGCCCGCTCGCCGTGGATGCCCACGCCGAACTCCACCTCGTCCTCGGGCAGCTCGAACGAGGGCCGCGACTCGCCCGGGTGGGCGCCCGCGGCCAGCGCCACGGACAGGGTGCGGCTGCGT
>NZ_QPFC01000893.1:0-3010 GCF_003427465.1 Nocardiopsis sp. TNDT3
GCGGTGGAGCGGCGGGGGTGAGCGTCGTGGGACATGACGGTTCCCTTCCGGAGCGGGTCGGGGGGAGGCTCCGAGGCCCAGAGTCTTCACCAGCGCCGATGCGTCGGTCAAGGTTCTAATACGTATTAACGAAAGATCCTGCTTCCGGGTGGAAATCCGCCCGTCATCCTCTTGACATCTGCCGTGGCGCGGCTCACAGTCGTCAACTAATGCGCATTAACACGGCACGCAGGAGGAGAAACAGGTGACGCACGTCAGGAGGGCGGGGCCGCGACGCCCGCGCCAGTCCGACATCGCGCGGGTGGCCGGGGTCTCCCAGGCCACGGTCTCGCTGGTGCTGCGGGGCACTCCGACCGGGATGTCCCTGGCCCGCGAGACCCGCCAGAGGGTGCTCGACGCGGCCGAGGAGCTGGGCTACGTTCCCGACCCGGTCGCCACCCGGTTGGCCTCGGCCAGCAACGCGATGCTGGGGCTGTACACCTTCAGCGCCACCTTCCCCACCGACGTGGCGCACTCCTACTACCCGGTCCTGGTCGGGGTGGAGGAGGAGGCCGCGGCCCAGGGGCAGGACCTCATCCTGTTCACCGGGTCCGCGCGGGCCGCCGCCAGCGCCGACGACCCGGCCGCGGTGCGGCGTGTGCGCGTGGCCGACGGCTGCCTGTTCTTCGGCCGCCACGTGCCCGACGAGCCCATCCGGCGTCTGGTCGAGGACGGCTTCCCGTTCGTCTACATCGGCCGCCGCGACGAGCCCGGCGTGCCCTACGTGGGCGCCGACTACGTCTCGGCCTCGGCGCAGGTGGTGGCGCGTCTGGCCGGTCTGGGCCACCGCGAGCTGCGCTACCTGCGCGAGCACGACCAGGCCCCGGCCTCGACCGACCGCGAGCGGGGCGTGCTGCGGGGCGCCCGCGAGGCCGGGATCGACACCGCGCGCCTGGTGGTGCGCACCGACGGCTCCGACCTGGACGGACTGCTGCGGCGCTGGCTGGAGGAGGGCGTGACCGCCGTCGTGGTCGAGCAGACCGACACCGGCGCCGCCCTGGACGGCCTGGCCGCCGCCGTGGACCGGGCCGGTCTGCGCTGCCCGGAGGACATCTCCCTGGCCCTGCTGGGGGCGCCGACCGGGACCCGGGGCCGCGCTCCGGGCGGCGGCGCGGCCTACGGAGGGTTCGACGCGCCCCTGCGCGCGATGGGCCGCGACGCGGTCCGTCTGCTGCTGGAACTGATCGCGGGCGCCCACGGGCAGACGCCCCGGTGCCTGCTGCCCTGCGAGCCGGTGGAGGGCGGCACCCTCGCCGCGCCCCGGACACGACACATCTGAGAAAGGCTCCCATGACCGAGACCAGCACAGAGATCCTCGTCGTCGGCGGGGGGCTGGGCGGTGTGGCCGCGGCCCTGGCCGCCGCCGACTCCGGCCGCCGCGTGGTGCTGACCGAGGAGACCGACTGGATCGGCGGGCAGCTCACCGCGCAGGCGGTGCCGCCCGACGAGAACCCGTGGATCGAGCGCTTCGGTTCCACCGCCTCCTACCGGCGCCTGCGCGAGGGCATCCGCGACCACTACCGGCGCGCCTACCCGCTGCGGGCCGAGGCCGCCTCCTCGCTCACCCTCAACCCCGGCGCGGGCCGGGTCAGCAAGCTGTGCCACGAGCCCCGTGTGGCCCTGGCGGTGCTGGAGGAGATGGTGGGCCCGCACCGGGCGGCCGGGCGTTTGACCGTCCTGCTGCGCCACCGGCCGGTGGCCGCGCACACCGACGGCGACCGGGTGAGCGCGGTGGAGCTGGAGGACGAGCGGGGGCGCCGCCGCACGGTGAGCGCCGCCTACGTCCTGGACGCCACCGAGAACGGCGACCTGCTGCCGATGGCGGGCCTGGACCACGTCACCGGCGCCGAGGCGCGCTCGGAGCACGGCGAGCCGCACGCCCCCGAGGTGGCCGACCCGACCAACCTGCAGGGCATCACCTACTGCTTCGCGATGTCGCACCACCAGGGCGAGGACCACACCATCGAGCGCCCGGCGATGTACGACTTCTGGCGCTCCTACACGCCCGAGTTCTGGCCGGGGCCGCTGCTGGGCTTCTCCGCGCCCGACCCGCGCACGCTGGAGCCGGTGGCGCGCACGTTCGTGCCCAACCCCGACACCGACCCGCTCGCGGTGGCCGCCGACCAGAGCGCGGACGCGGGCGACAAGGAGCTGTGGGGTTTCCGGCGCATCCTGGCCCGGCGCATGCACCTGCCCGGCGCCTTCGACTCCGACATCACCCTGGCCAACTGGCCGCTCAACGACTACTGGCTCAAGCCCGCCCTGGAGATCGAGGGGCTGGTGGACGCCCGGACCGTCCGCGAGGCCCACGAGGAGGCCCGCCAGCTGTCGCTGTCGGTGCTGTACTGGCTCCAGACCGAGGCGCCCCGCGCCGACGGCGGCACCGGCTTCCCCGGGCTCAAACCGCGGCCCGACGTGACCGGCACGGAGACGGGTCTGGCCAAGGCCGCCTACGTGCGCGAGTCCCGGCGCATCCGGGCGGTCACCACCGTCACCGAGCACGACGTGTCCCTGGACCTGCTGGGTCCGCACGGCATCGTGCGCCGCCACGACTCGGTGGGGGTGGGCAGCTACCGCATCGACCTGCACCCCTCCACGGGCGGTGACAACTACGTGGACGTGGCCAGCGTCCCGTTCGAGATCCCGCTGGGGGCCCTGCTGCCCGAGCGGGAGACCAACCTGCTGCCCGCCGCCAAGAACGTCGGCACCACCCACATCACCAACGGCTGCTTCCGGCTGCACCCGGTGGAGTGGAACATCGGTGAGGCCGCCGGGCGGTTGGCCGCCTTCGCCCTGGAGCACGGCACCACGCCGCACGCCGTGCGCGCCAAGGACGAGCTGCTGGAGGCCTTCACCGCCGTGCTGGACCGCACCGGCGTCGAGCGCCACTGGCCCGACGTGCGCGGCTACTGACCTGCCCGCACCAGGGGCGGGCACCGCGCCTCCCGGGGCCTTCGGCCCGGGCGTTCGC
>NZ_QPFC01000894.1:0-6119 GCF_003427465.1 Nocardiopsis sp. TNDT3
GCGCGGCGGTGGTCTACCCGGTCCAGGTCGTGGTGGGCCCCATCGCCCAGCTGTTCGTGGGGGCGGGCCGCGCGCTCACCCCGCGCGCCAAGGGCGACCGCGAGGGCCCCTTCAGCACCGAGGTGGAGCTGCGCCAGCTCGTGGACCTGGCCGAGCGGGGGGAGGTCATCGACCCCGAGGAGAGCCAGATGATCCACTCGGTGTTCAAGCTCGACGACACGCCCGTGCGCGAGGTGATGGTGCCCCGCCCCGACATCGTGTTCACCAGCCGCGAGGCCGACGCCGACGCGGTGCTGACCCTGGCGCTGGCCAGCGGTTACTCGCGCATCCCGGTGACGGGTGAGGACGAGGACGACGTGGTCGGCATCGTCTACCTCAAGGACCTGGTGTACCAGCTGCGCGACCGCTGGGCGGCGGCCGCGGGCACCGACGACGAGGTGCCGCTCACCGCGGGCGACGTGATGCGCCAGGCGAACTACGTCCCCGACACCAAGCCCATCGACGAGCTGCTGCGCGAGATGCAGCAGCAGCGCAACCACGTCGCGGTGGCCATCGACGAGTACGGCGGCACGGCGGGCCTGGTGACCCTGGAGGACATCGTGGAGGAGATCGTCGGTGAGATCACCGACGAGTACGACCACGAGATCCCGCCGGTGGCCTGGCTCGACGCGGACCGGGTGCGGGTGACCGCCCGCCTGCCGCTGGGCGAGCTGGACGAGCTGTTCCCGGACCGGGACCTGGACGTGGCGGACGTGGAGACCGTCGGCGGACTCGTGGCGTTCGTCCTGGGCCGGGTGCCCGTGGGAGGGGACCGGGCCGAATACGCTGGTCTCCGACTGACCCTCGAGGGCAAGAGCAGCCGCCGGAGCCGGATGACCACGGTCCTGGTGGAGCGCCTGCCCGCCGACGCCGAAGGGGCGCCGGAGGAGGACAACGACGACGTGAGGAGCACGGAGCAGTGACGGAGACGACGGGGCTCGGCCCCGAGGACGGCAAGCTCATCACGCTCGCGCGGGCCTCCCGGGCCCGCAACGCGGCGGCGGAGGGCGCGGCGGTGCGCGACGAGACCGGGCGCACGTACGTGGCCACGACGGTGTCACTGCCCTCGCTCCGGCTGTCCGCGCTCCAGGCGGCCGTGGCCGCGGCGGTCTCCGGTGAGGCCACCGCGCTGGAGGCCGCCGTGGTGGTCACCGAGGCCGCGGAGCTGACCGAGGACGACCGCGCGGTGGCGGAAGACCTGAAGACCCAGGTGGTGGTGATCGCGGCCCCCGACGGGGTGCCCGCGAGCATCACCCGGAGCTGAGAAGGACCCATGAACGAGCTCGACCTGGAGAAGCTGCGCGTACCGCTGGAGATGCCCTCCCACCCCGAGGGCTTCCGCAGCGGTTTCGCGTGCTTCGTGGGCCGCCCCAACGTGGGCAAGTCCACCCTGATGAACGCGCTGGTCGGGCAGAAGGTGGCGATCACCAGCAACCGGCCCCAGACCACGCGGCGCACGGTGCGCGGGATCGTGCACCGGCCCGACGCGCAGCTGATCATCGTGGACACGCCCGGCCTGCACAAGCCGCGCACCCTGCTGGGTGAGCGGTTGGACTCGCTGGTGCGGTCCACCCTGGTCGAGGTGGACGTGATCGCGTTCTGCCTGCCCGCCAACGAGCCGATCGGGCGGGGCGACACCTACATCGCCAAGGAGCTGGCGGAGCAGACCAACACCCCCGTGGTCGCCCTGGTCACCAAGACCGACCTGGTGGACCGGGACGCCGTGGGCCGTCACCTGATGGCGGTGAACGAGCTGGGCGACTGGGCCGACATCGTCCCGGTCTCGGCCCAGGGGGGCTTCCAGCTGGAGACCGTCACCGACGTGCTGTGCTCGCACCTGCCGGAGGGGCCGCCGCTGTACCCGGACGGCGACCTCACCGACGAGCCGGACGAGATGCTGGTGGCGGAGCTGGTGCGCGAGGCCGCCCTGGAGGGTGTGCGCGACGAGCTGCCGCACTCCATCGCGGTGGTCGTGGACGAGATGTACGAGCGCGAGAACACCCGCCCGGGCAAGGAGCTGGTGGACATCTACGCGTCGCTGTACGTGGAGCGCTCCAGCCAGAAGGCGATCGTGATCGGGTCCAAGGGCTCGCGCCTGCGCGACGTGGGTTCGCGGGCCCGCAAGCAGATCGAGGCCCTGTTGGGCCGACGGGTGTTCCTGGACCTGCGGGTGCGGGTGGCCAAGGACTGGCAGCGCGACCCCAAGCAGCTGCGCAAGCTGGGCTTCGACCAGCCCACCTGACGGGCTGACCTCGGGGGCCGCCGGTGCCGTGCGCGGGCCCCGACACGCGGCGGCCTCGCGGGGTGCGGGCGCCGCCGGCTGTGGGCACGGGAGCGCGGTGAACAGACCGGGCCGGGGCGACCCCGGCCCGGTTCGTCATGTCTGGTTGTTGAGGTCGGTGGCCAACAGGGTGGCGCAGCGCCGCACGATGGGGGCGGCGCGGTCCACGAACTCCCAGCTCACCCGGGCCTCGGGGCCCGACACCGACACGGCCATCCCCGAGGGCGCGCCCGCGACGGGGACCGCCACGCAGCGCACGCCGACCTCCTGCTCGCCGTCGTCCACGGCGAAGCCCTGTGAGCGGACCCGGCGCAGCTCCGCGAGGAAGGCGTCGGGGTCGGTGATGGTGCGGTCGGTGGCGGCGGGCATGCCGGTGCGGCGGACCGTGGCCAGCACCTCCTCGTCGTCGAGCTGGGACAGCAGCGCCTTGCCCACGCCCGCCGAGTGCGGCAGCACGCGGCGCCCCACCTCGGTGAACATGCGCATGGAGTGCTGTGAGGGCACCTGCGCGACGTAGACGACCTTGTCGCCGTCGAGCATGGCGAGGTTGGCGGTCTCGCCCAGGTCCTCCACCAGCTGCGCCAGATGCGGTCGGGCCCAGGTGCCCAGCATCTGCGAGGCCTTGTCGCCCAGGCCGATCAGCCGGGGCCCCAGCGCGTAGCGGCGGGAGGGCAGCTGGCGCACGTAACCGTTGCCGACCAGGGTGCGGATGATGCGGTGGATGGTCGGCAGGGGGAGCCCCGAGGAGTCGGCCAGCTGGCTCAGCGAGGTCTCGCCGCCCGCCTCGGCCATGATCTCCAGCAGTGAGAAGGCGCGGTCGAGGGACTGCACGCCGCCGGAGCGTCCGCGTTTGCCCTGTTCGTCAGGGTGGAGAGAGGTCTGTGGGGCTGACAAGGATCGTGCTCCCATGCTGAGGGCCGTGGGTTCGGGGTCCTGCCTCCGCGCGGGGAGGACGGTTTCCGGCTCACTGTCTTCTATAGCACGTGCAACGGCGGTGTTCCGGTGGTCCGGGAACCTGCGCCCCGGGATCTTGGACACCCCGGGCTCCCTTGTTATTCCGGATAGCAAAAGTTAATATCCACGATAGGAAAAACTAGCCTGGGAGGGGACATACACGTGCAACAGGACCGGTCCGAGAACCGCCGCAGGGAACCCGATCTCGGCCTGGACGTGCTCACCGCCGGACTGAACGCCCGCCTGGCCGACGCCGACGCCCGGCTCGTCCGCGACTACCCGGGCTCCTCCGGCGCACGCCAGCCGGTGCACACCGTCTACGTTCCGGCGGACCGCGTCCGGGCCGGACTGGTCAGGGAGTGGGGCGAGGCGGCCCTGCGCAGTCTGGACGAGTACGCGCCCGACGCCGCGGCCCTGGCCGCCGCCACCGGCGTGGACGAGGACGCCGTGGCCGGGGTCCTGCCCCGCCTGCGCGACAAGCTCGTCCGCGAGCCGGTCGAGGACCTGCGCGTGGACCTGGAGGACGGCTACGGCGACCGCGGCGACGCCCAGGAGGACAGCGACACCGTCGCCGCCGCCCGCGCCCTGTGCTCCGACATGGAAGCCGGACAGGCACCGCCCGTCCTGGGCGTGCGGATGAAGGGCATGGAGGCCGCCGGACGCGCCCGCGGCGCCCGCAGCCTCGCGCTGTTCCTGCACACCCTCCTGGAGGAGCGGGGCGGGCTGCCGGACGGGCTCGCGCTCACCCTGCCCAAGATCACCTCCGTGGAGCAGGTCGAGGCGATGGTCTGGCTCACCGAGGAGCTGGAGCGGCGCCTGGAGCTGCCCGAGGGGCGGCTGCGCTTCGAGTTGCAGATCGAGACCCCGCAGTCGGTCCTGCTCCCCGACGGCACGGTGGCCGTCGCCCGCATGATCGGCGCCGGCCAGGGCAGGGTCAGCGCACTGCACTACGGCACCTACGACTACAGCGCCGCCTGCGGGATCACCGCCGCCTACCAGAGCATGGCCCACCCGGTCGCCGACCACGCCAAGGCCGTCATGCAGGTGGCCGCCGCCGGAACGGGGGTGTGGCTCTCCGACGGCTCCACCAACGTGCTGCCCGTGGGCTCGGCCGAGGAGGTGCGCGCCGCCTGGCGTCTGCACGCCTCCCTGGTCCGACGCTCCCTGGAGCGCGGCTTCTACCAGGGCTGGGACCTGCATCCGCACCAGCTGCCCACCCGCTACCTGGCCACCTACGCCTTCTACCGCGAGGCCTTCGCGCCCGCCGCCGCGCGCCTGCGCGCCTACCTCGGCGCCGTCGCCGGGGGCGTGCTGGACGAGCCCGCCACCGCCCAGGCGTTGGCCGCCGCCCTGGTGAGCGGGGTACGCTGCGGGGCGCTGGACGAGGCCGAGGTGGCCGACGCCGCCGGAACCGACACCCGCACACTCGTCGGCCTGGCCAGCCGGCGGGTGGGACAGGAGCAGTGAAACCGATGACCCAGCACGATCTCGCCGTCCGCGCCCGCCGCGCCCTCACCCCCGAGGGGGAGAGGCCCGTCACCGTCGGGGTGCGCGACGGGCGCGTGGTCAACGTCCTGGAGGGGGAGTCCGCGCCGCTCATCGCCCGCCGCGAGATCACCCTGGCCGGGGACGAGGTGCTGCTGCCGGGCCTGGTCGACACCCATGTGCACGTCAACGAGCCCGGGCGCACCGAGTGGGAGGGCTTCGCCACCGCCACGCGGGCCGCCGCCCTGGGCGGGATCACGACCCTGGTGGACATGCCGCTCAACAGCGTGCCGCCGACCACCACCGTCGCCGGGCTCGACGCCAAGCAGGCCGCCGCCGATGGCAAGCTCGCCGTGGACGTGGGCTTCTGGGGCGGGGCGGTCCCCGAGAACAGCCGCTCCGGCGCCACGAAGGAGCTCGCCGCGCTCTGGGAGCGCGGGGTGTTCGGGTTCAAGGCGTTCCTGTCCCCGTCGGGGGTGGAGGAGTTCGGCCACCTGTCCCAGGAGGAGCTGTACTCGGCCGCGGAGGCGATCGGGGAGTTCGGCGGACGGCTCATCGTGCACGCCGAGGACCCCGGCGTCCTGGACGGGGCGCCGCCCGCGGCCGGGCGCGACTACGCCTCCTTCCTGGCCTCGCGGCCCGACACCGCCGAGAACGAGGCGATCGCCCGGGTGATCGACGTGGCCAGGGCCACCGGCACCCACGCGCACGTGCTGCACCTGTCCAGCGCCTCCGCCCTGCCGCTGATCGCCCGGGCCAGGGCCGAGGGCGTGCCGCTGACGGTGGAGACCTGCCCGCACTACCTCACCCTGGAGGCCGAGGGCGTGCCCGCGGGGGCCACCCAGTACAAGTGCTGCCCGCCCATCCGGGACGCGGCCAACCGCGACCTGCTGTGGCGCGCGCTGGCCGACGGGCTGATCGACTGCGTGGTCAGCGACCACTCGCCCAGCACCCCCGACCTCAAGGACCTGGACACCGGCGACTTCGGCACCGCGTGGGGCGGGGTGTCCGGCCTCCAGGTGGGCTTCTCCGCGGTGTGGACCGAGGCCCGCCGCCGCGGCGGATCCCTGGCGGACGTGGTGCGGTGGATGTCGTCCGGGCCCGCGCGGGTGGCCGGACTGCGCGGCAAGGGCGCCATCGCCGAGGGCGCCGACGCCGACTTCGCCGTGGTCGCCCCGGAGGAGTCCTTCCGGGTGGACGTGCGCGCGCTGGAGCACCGCAACCCGGTGAGCCCCTACGACGGGGCCGAACTGCTCGGGCGGGTGCGCCGCACCGTCCTGCGCGGTCGGGACGTGGGGCCCGGGGACAGGGCCGGGCGGATGCTCGTCCGCGGGTAGGAACGGCGACGGGCCCCCCCCCC
>NZ_QPFC01000895.1:0-2556 GCF_003427465.1 Nocardiopsis sp. TNDT3
GGGGGCCACCGCCGCGCGCCCGGAGGCCTCCAGGGAGTCGGTCTGTTCGATTCCTGCGCTGTGCACCGTGTGGGGCTTTCCATCCAGTGGCGCGGCACCGGGCGCCGCGCTCGTGCCTGTCGGCCGGGCCGTCGGTCCCCGCGCGGGTCAGCCCAGCCGGGCGTCGGATCCGCGCGGGCCGGACGGGACGACCTCGGCGTCCGTGGAGGGGTCCCAGTCGAAGACCACGGAGTCCTCCTCGGTGCCGATGTGCACCTCGGCGCCCTCGGTGGCGCCCGCCTTGGCCAGCTGCTCCTCGATGCCGAGGCGGTTGAGGCGCTCGGCGAGGTAGCCGACGGCCTCGTCGTTGGAGAAGTCGGTCTGGCGCACCCAGCGGGCGGGCTTGTCGCCGCGCACCTGGAAGGCGTTGCCGCCCAGCGGCACCACCTGGAAGGGCGCGTCACCGATGGCCTGGGGACGGATCACGACCCGGGTGGGCTCCGCGGGCGGCGCGGCCTCGCGGGCCGCGGCCACCTGCTCGCCCAGGGCGAAGGACAGTTCGCGCAGCCCTTCGCGGGAGGCCGCGGAGACCTCCAGGACGCGGTAGCCGCGCTCGACCAGCATCGGGGTGACCAGCTCGGCGAGCTCGCGGGCCTCGGGGACGTCCACCTTGTTCAGGGCGACCAGGCGCGGCCGGTCGGACAAGTCCACTCCGGTGCTGCGGCCGTAGGCGGACAGCTCCGCCTCCAGTGCCTCCAGGTCGCTGACCGGGTCGCGGCCCTGCTCGTAGGTGGCGCAGTCCAGCACGTGCAGGAGGGTGGAGCAGCGCTCGATGTGGCGCAGGAACTCCAGGCCCAGCCCCTTGCCGTCGCTGGCTCCGGGGATGAGGCCGGGCACGTCGGCGATGACGTACTGGACGTTGCCCGCCTCCACCACGCCCAGGTTGGGCACCAGGGTGGTGAACGGGTAGTCGGCGATCTTGGGCCGGGCCGCGGACATGGCGGCGATCAGGGACGACTTGCCCGCGCTGGGGAAGCCCACCAGGCCGACGTCGGCGATGGTCTTCATCTCCAAGCGCACGTCGAAGCCCTGGCCCTCCTCGCCCTTGAGGGCGAAGCCGGGGGCCTTGCGCCGCTTGGTGGCCAGCGCGGCGTTGCCCAGGCCGCCGTGGCCGCCCTCGGCGAGCACCAGCCGGGTGCCGTGGCCGACCAGGTCGGCGACGACCTCGCCGTCCATACGGCTGACCACGGTGCCGTCGGGCACCTTGAGGACGAGGTCCTCGCCCTTGGCCCCGGCGCGGTGGCCGCCCTGGCCGGGCGTGCCGTTGCCGGCGGTGCGGTGCGGGCGGCGCTGGTAGTCCAGCAGGGTCGCGGTCTGGGTGTCGACCTCCAGCACGACGTCCCCGCCGTGGCCGCCGTTGCCGCCGTCCGGACCGCCCAGCGGCTTGAACTTCTCCCGGTGCACGGAGGCACAGCCATGCCCGCCGTTCCCGGCCTTGACGTGCAAGACCGCCTCGTCGACGAAGTCAGGCATAGCTCTCCCCGTTACTCTCCGGCCCCCGAGCGGGGCCTGGACACACACGCGTCATCCAGTGACAACGCAAGGGGCGGGCCAGTGTTCCCTGGCCCGCCCTGTACAACGTCCGCGCGCGTGCCTACTCGGCGGCGGCGGGAACGATGTTGACGGCCTTGCGGCCGCGGAAGTTGCCGAACTTGACCTCGCCGGCGACCAGCGCGAACAGCGTGTCGTCTCCACCGCGGCCGACGTTGGCGCCGGGGTGGAACTTGGTGCCGCGCTGACGGATCAGGATCTCACCAGCCGAGACGCTCTGGCCGCCGAAGCGCTTGACGCCGAGGCGCTTGGCGTTCGAGTCACGACCGTTACGGCTGGACGAAGCGCCCTTCTTGTGTGCCATATCTTCCAGGCCTCCTACTTCGCCGCGATGCCGGTGACGCGCACCTGGGTGTGCTTCTGGCGGTGACCCTGGCGCTTCTTGTAACCGGTCTTGTTCTTGTACTTCAGGATGTTGATCTTGGGGCCCTTGGTCTCACCGAGGACCTCGGCGCTGACCGTGTAGCCGCTCAGCTTGTCGACGTCGCTGATGACGTTGTCACCGTCGACGACGAGGATGGGCTGCCATGTGATGGTGGCGCCGGTCTCGTCGGAGACCTTGTCGATGTTCAGGACGTCATCGACAGACACCTTCTCCTGTCGGCCGCCCGCTCGCACGATCGCGTACACCGGGTAACTCTCTTCCTGCTCGCTCAACGAATAATGCTCGGGACCATCCCCGAGGCATGAGCCCGGGGTCCGGGTCCGACCGCACCTGTGCCCAGATCGGCCGGGAGGCCCATCCCCGTGTGGGCGGGGAGGTGCCTCGTTCCACGATCCACTGATCGCCTGTAGCGGGGCGCGGGGATCCGAGGGAAACAAACCCTGCGTGGAGAGCACTTCGGTGTCGGGGCGCGCGAGTGTGGTGGCATAGCGCGCCGACGCACCGTCCCTCAGATTACCATCGGCCCGCCACGGGCCTGTACACGTGCCGTGGTCCGGACCGGGCTGGTGCCGGTCCGGACC
>NZ_QPFC01000095.1:0-3468 GCF_003427465.1 Nocardiopsis sp. TNDT3
ATGGAGGCGCGCTACCAACTGCGCCATAGCCCCTTGTATGCCGGGCGGTTCCCCCGCTCGGCGATGGAATTACTGTACCGGAGGTTGGGAGTGGGTTGCGACCTCGGGGCACTCGGGTGGACGTGCGGTGGCCGGTTTCCGCGCCGAATACCCTGGAGTGGTGCCCGAATCAAAGCTTGAGATCCAGATGCTCCACGACCGCCTGCTGGTGAAGTCGGTCCCGGACAGGACCGAGCGGCGCAGCAGCGCCGGCCTGGTCATCCCGGACACGGTCAAGCTGGCGACCAGGCTCGCGTGGGGGGAGGTCGTCGGCGCCGGGACCAGTGCCCGTCACGTCAAGACCGGGGACCGGGTGCTCTTCGATCCCGAGGAGCAGGGCGAGGTCGAGCTGAACGGCGAGCGCTACGTGATCCTGCGCGAGCGCGACGTGCACGCCGTGGCCAACGAGGCCCCCGAGCGCGGCACCGGCCTGTACCTGTAGTCCTCTCCCCCGCGGGTTCCCCGACGCGCCGCCCGGGGCGGGCGCCCGTCCTCGCGCCGCCCCGGGTCAGTCGCCCGTGCCGTCGCGGTCAGGGTTCGCGATGGCCTTGACCAGCGAGTGCACGCACAGGTTGAGGGCCTCGTAGGCGGGCGTGCGGCTGACGCTCACGTAGGCCCAGGCCGCGTAGAGCCCCGACCACAGGAGCTGCTGCGCCCATATCGGGGTGATCCTGGGGTCGATGCTGCCGTCGGCGTGGCCGCGCTCGACCAGGGCGAACAGGGCCCGGTCCGCCTCCCCGCACTCCTCCTCCAGCACCTCGTCCCAGGAGTCGTCGGACCCGAAGGCCAGCATGATCACCTTCTGGAGTCCGAAGTACTCGGGCACGAGGCGCCGGAAGGCCTCCAGACCGGTGCCCTCGGTGGTGCGCGCCCGTTCGGTGGCCTCGTTGATGAGCTCGTCGGCGTACTCGCCGAGGGCGCACACCAGGTCGGCGCGTTCGGCGAAGTAGCGCTGGAGCGTGCTGCGCGCCACACCCGCGGTTCTGGCCACCTGGGACAGGGGGGCCGAGGAGTTCTCCCCGAGCACCTTCACCGCCGCTTCGAGGATCGCGCGCCGGGTCCGGGCGCGGGTCCTCGTCTCTTCGTCTGAGGGAGCGCTCTTCACCATGCCCTCATCCTAGGCTTATCGGTAATTGGTTGACAATAATCGGTCACCTATGACCTACTTTGAAACATGACTGATCCATCGAAAGTAGACACCGGCTCGAAACCGGGTGCGCCCGAACCCCGGTTCGCCCAGCTCCGGGTGCTGTGGTCGTTCGTGCGCCCGCACCGGAACAAGCTGGCGCTGGGCCTGGTGCTGGCCCTGTTCGGCTCGGCGCTCGAACTCGCCAACCCGATGGTGATCAAGCTGGTCCTGGACACCGTCTCCGGCGGGGGCGGCCTGCTCGTGCCGATCGCCCTGCTGCTGGGCCTGTTCGTGCTGGGCACGGTGTCCGGCCTGTGGCACTGGATCCTCCTGGGCACCGTCGCCGAGAAGGTGGTGCTCGACGCGCGCACCTCGCTGGTGCGCCGCTACTTCCGCGCAGCGCTCATCCCGCTGTCGCGCCGCTCCTCCGGCGAGCTCGTCACCCGGGCGACCTCCGACACGGTCCTGCTGCGCGAGGCCGCCTCCAGCAGCGTCATCAGCCTCATCAACGGCGGCGTGCTGCTGGTGGGAACGCTGGTCATGATGGGCGTGCTGGACCTGTTCCTGCTCACGGTCACCTTCGTCGCGGTGCTCGTGGTCACCGTCCTGTTCCTGACGCTGATGCCCGCCCTGGCCAAGGCGCAGGAGAGGGCGCAGAACTCCCTGGGCCTGATGGGCGGCATGCTCGACGGCGCGCTGCGCGCGGTCCGCACGGTCAAGGTCAGCCGGGCCGAGGAGCGCCTGAGCGGCCAGATCCTCGAACACGCGCGGGAGTCCGCGCGGCACGGCGTGCGCTCGGTGCGGCGCGAGGCGGTCGCCTGGACGATCGCGTTCAGCGGGATCCAGCTCGCCATCATCTCCATCCTGGGCGTGGGCGCGCTGCGGGTGTCCTCGGGCGCGATCGAGGTCTCCACCCTCATCGCCTTCCTGCTCTACGCGTTCACCCTGATGACCCCGGTCATGGAGCTGTCCCAGAGCGTCACCACCCTCCAGTCGGGCGTGGCCGCGGCCAAGCGCATCCGCGAGGTGGAGGCCATTCCGCTCGAACCCTCCTCCGAGGCGGCGGACACGGACGCGCCGGTCCCCTCCCCGGACGGGGACCGTTCGGGCGCGCTGCTGGAACTGCGCGGGGTCACCGCGCGGTACGCGCCCGGCGCCGAGTCCGCGCTGGACGGCGTGGACCTGGCCGTCCCCCGGCGCGGGCACACCGCGATCGTGGGGCCCTCCGGCGCGGGCAAGACCACCGTGTTCTCGCTGCTGCTGCGCTTCCTCGAACCCGAGGAGGGGCAGCTGTTCCTGGACGGGACCCCCTACCGGGAGCTCACTCCCGGGCAGGTGCGCGGCCGCTTCGCCTACGTCGAGCAGGACACCCCGGTCGTCCCCGGCACCATCCGGGAGAACCTGCTGTTCAGCCACCCCGACGCCACCGAGGAGGAGGTGCGCCGGGTCCTGGGCCAGGTGCGGCTGGCCGACAAGATCGACGCCCTGGAGGAGGGGCTGGACACCCCGCTGGACGCCACGTCCTTCTCCGGGGGCCAGCGCCAGCGCATCGCCCTGGCCCGCGCCCTGCTGCGCTCGCCGGACGTGCTGCTGCTGGACGAGGCCACCTCGCAGGTGGACGCGATCACCGAGGCCGCCATCACCGAGAGCGTGCGCGCCCACGCCGCGCGGGCGGCCGTGGTGACCATCGCGCACCGGCTGTCCACCGTGATCCACGCCGACACCATCGTGCTGATGGAGGACGGACGGGTGCGGGCCAGGGGCACGCACCGGGAGCTGATGGACCGGGACGACCTGTACCGGGAGCTGGTCACGGCACTGCACATCGCCGAGTCCGGGGCTCCGGACCCGGGCGGTGACCGGGCCGAGGCGGACCGGGTGACGCCGGTCACGTGAGCACGCGGTAGCATCCGGCCAGAACCGGTGGGCGCGAGCGGTTCGACGGCCGCGGCCGCGGGGGCACGCCTCCCCGCGGCCCGGTCCGTCCTCTTCTCCGTCCCGTGCGCCGTGCCCCGCGGTGCCCGTACCCGGCGCCGCGGCGCCAGCGAGGGAACCATGACCGACTTCGCCCAGTACCAGGACGGCGTCTACGCCGACGCGACCAACGGCATCCTGCCCGGGCTGCCCTACCACCACGAGGACCTGCGCGACCTGGCGGAGAGGGCCATGGAGCCGGGTCCGTTCGGCTACGTGGAGGGCGGTGCGGGACGGGAGCGCACCGCCCGCGCCAACGTGGACGCGTTCGCCCGCTACGCGCTGCGCCCGCGCAGCCTGCGGCCGGGGGCCGAGGGGGCGGGGGG
>NZ_QPFC01000896.1:0-2399 GCF_003427465.1 Nocardiopsis sp. TNDT3
CCGGACCACCGGTCGGCCCCTTCCCGCGCCGGTCGCGTCCGGTCCCCGTGACGGCGGGGCGATGGTGCTCTGGGTCCCCGCGCTGGTTGGCCGGGCGCGGCACGGGCCAGGCGCTCCGGGCACATCAGGTGAGCGGCCGCCGGGGGCGGCGGCCCCCGGCTCCGCGTCCCGCTGACCGGGACGCCGCCCCCGCCCGGCGGGAGCGGACCGGCGCCGACCGGGTGTGGGGCCTTCGTACGTCGTGACCTGCAAGGGGACGGCACGCCGCGGTACCGCGCAACGCCCCAGAACACGGCACTTGGGCCACAATTGGCGCGGAAGCGTTCAAGACCACGCCTCGGTGGATAACCTCTCACCATGAGTGTGCGGCGGATTATGGGTATCGAGACCGAGTACGGGATCTCCGTACCAGGCAACCCCGGGGCCAACGCGATGGTCACCTCCACCCAGGTGGTCAACGCCTATCTGGCCGCCTCGGCGGCCCGGGCGCGGCGCGCCCGCTGGGACTTCGAGGAGGAGAACCCCCTGCGCGACGCGCGCGGCTTCGACCTGGCGCGTGAGGTCGCCGATCCCACGCAGCTCACCGACGAGGACCTGGGCCTGGCCAACGTCATCCTCACCAACGGCGCCCGCCTGTACGTGGACCACGCCCACCCCGAGTACTCGGCGCCCGAGGTCACCAACCCGCGCGACGCGGTGCTGTGGGACAAGGCGGGGGAGCGGGTGATGGCCGACGCCGCCGCGCGGGCGGGCGCCACCCCGGGCATCGAGCCGATCCAGCTGTACAAGAACAACACCGACAACAAGGGCGCCTCCTACGGCTGCCACGAGAACTACCTGATGCACCGGTCGACGCCGTTCGGCGACATCGTCCGGCACCTGATCCCGTTCTTCGTCTCCCGCCAGGTGGTGTGCGGGGCGGGCAAGGTCGGCATCGGCTCCGACGGGCAGGGCAGCGGGTTCCAGATCTCCCAGCGCGCCGACTTCTTCGAGGTCGAGGTGGGGCTGGAGACCACCCTCAAGCGCCCCATCATCAACACCAGGGACGAACCGCACGCCGACCCCGACCAGTACCGGCGGCTGCACGTCATCATCGGCGACGCCAACATGAGCGAGATCTCCACCTACCTCAAGCTGGGGACGACGGCGCTGGTGCTGTCGATGATCGAGGACGGGTTCCTGAGCGCGGACCTGTCCCTGGAGACCCCGGTGGCCGACCTGCGGGAGGTCTCGCACGACCCCGGCCTCACCCACCGGGTGCGGCTGCGCGACGGGCGGCGGATGACCGCGCTGGAACTCCAGTGCGAGTACCTGGACCAGGCCCGCAAGTACGTGGAGGACCGCTTCGGCACCGACGTGGACCCCGACACCGCCGACGTCCTGGACCGCTGGGAGTCGGTGCTCAACCGGCTGGGCGCCGACCCGATGAGCCTGGCCGACGAGCTGGACTGGGTGGCCAAACTCAAGGTGCTGGAGGGCTACCGCTCCCGTGACTCCCTGGAGTGGTCGCACCCCCGCCTGCAACTGGTGGACCTGCAGTACTCCGACGTGCGGGCGGACAAGGGCATCTACAACCGGCTGGTGGCGCGCGGGCGGATGAAGCGCCTGCTGGAGGAGGCCCAGGTGGACCGGGCGGTCACCGAGCCGCCGGAGGACACCCGCGCCTACTTCCGCGGGCGCTGCCTGGCCAAGTACGCCGACGAGGTGGCCGCCGCCTCCTGGGACTCGGTGATCTTCGACCTGCCGGGCTACGACTCGCTCCAGCGGGTGCCGACCCTGGAGCCGCGCCGGGGCACCAAGGAACACGTGGGGAAGCTGCTGGACGCCTCCCCGACCGCGGCCGACCTGGTGGCGGTGCTCACCGGAGGCCGCTGACCGGCGGGAGTCCGCCCCCCGGGGGGCCGCGGACGCCCGCCCGCGTCCGCGGCTCCCGCAGGGGCGCCTCAGGTGTGCCAGGTGCCGTCGTGGCAGCGGACGGGCTCCAGGCTCAGGGCGGTCCACAGCTCCAGCCGGGTGCGGGGCTCGTCCAGGCGGCGTCCCATGACCCGCTCGGCGGCGCGCAGCCGCGAACGCAGGGTGTTGCGGTGCACGCCCAGGTCCCGGGCGGTCGCCTCCACCTGTGCGCTGTTGTCCAGGTAGTGGCGCAGGGTGTGCGCCAGTTCCGTGCCGTTGCGGACGTCGTGGGCGCGCAGCCTGCCCAGGACAGCCTGGTCGAAGGCGCGCGCCCCCTCGGCCGGGACCGCCGAGCGCAGCAGCGCCCAGGCGTCGGTCTCGTCCACGTGCCGGTACCCCTCCGTCGCGGCCTGGCGCGCCCGGTCCACGGCCGAGGACAGGTCCTCGGGTCCCCGGGCGGTGCAGGCCCCGGCCGCGACCGGGCCCCCGTCCGGGGCGGACAGCGC
>NZ_QPFC01000897.1:0-5050 GCF_003427465.1 Nocardiopsis sp. TNDT3
GAGCACGTGCGGGGCACGTGCTCCGCTCCCCTCGGACGCGAAGGCGGTCAGGTCGGCGGCCACGGCGGGACCGGGGCTCGCGGCCCGCCCCGTCCGGCCGGCCGGTCGGGAGGCGCCCGCTGGCGGGGGGCCGTCCGCGAGCGTCCGCGAAGGCGGCACCTACCGGCCCTTCTTCAGGTCCTCCTTGCCCTGGCGCAGGCGCCCCTTGGCCATCTCGGCGCGACCCTCGTTCTTCATGCGGTCGTTGCCGGTGGCCTTGCCGGTGGTCTCCTTGGCCTTGCCCTTGACCATCTCGGCCTGGCTGCGGCCCTTCTCGGTGGCGCTCATGCTCTTCCTCCTTCGGTGGTTCCCGTGGGGAGCGGTGTACTGCTGCGAACCGCCCCTCGCCCGTCCCCTGCCCGAAACAAGAAACCTTAAAATCCCCGCAAAACCCTCGAAACACTCCACGCCCGCCGTCACCACCGCTGTTCCGCCCGAACACGAACCGGGGCCGGGCCCGCGAACGCGCGTCGTCGCCCCACCTCCGCGTCCGGGGGCGGGCCGTGTTCCCAAGGCCGCGGAACCCACCGCTCCGCGTGGGGAACCGTCGCCCCCCATGAGGTCTACGGAGCTCCCACGACGTCCTCGGGGCGCAGGGTCTGCAGCTCCGCCACCCCGGGGACCTCCCCCGCCAGGGCCGCCGTCTCGATCCGCCGCGACTGGCGGATCACGCTCTCCTCGAACAGCTTGCGGACCTCGCGCCCGTTGCCGTCCCCGAACACCCCGGCCCGCTCGACCACCAACGCGCCCAGCGCCCCGCGCGTCTCCTCGGGCACCAGGAAGTCGCTGCCCTCGGCCATCCCGACGAAGATCCGCACCAGCTCGTCCGCGTCGTAGGGGGCGAACTCCACCGTCCCGGAGAACCGCGACTCCAGCCCCGGGTTGCTCGCCATGAACTCGCGCATCTCCCCGGTGTAACCGGCGGCGATCACCACCACCTCGTCGCGGTGGTCCTCCATCAGCTTCAGGAGCGTGTCGACGGCCTCCTGGCCGAAGTCGGAGCCGCTGCCGCCCGGCCGGGCGAGCGCGTACGCCTCGTCGATGAACAGCACGCCTCCGCGCGCCCGGTCGAACACGTCACGCGTGCGCTGGGCGGTGTGGCCCACGTACGAACCCACCAGGTCCGCCCGGCTGGCCTCCACCACCTGCCCTTGGGCGAGCACCCCCAGGGCCGCCAGCAGTTCCCCGTAGACCCGCGCGACCGTGGTCTTGCCCGTTCCCGGAGGCCCGGCGAAGACCAGGTGTCGCGAGGGCAGCGGGGCCCCCAGCCCGGCCGCCTGCCGCCGACGTCCGGCCGAGATCAGGTTCACCAGGTCGGCCACCTCCCGCTTCACCGCCGCCAGGCCCACCATGGCGTCCAGGCGGCGCATCAGCTCCTCGACCTGACCGGCGTCCCTGGGCCCCTCCGCGACCCTGGCGGAGAGCCCGCCGTCCACGACGTCGGCGAGGTCCTCCGGCAGGATCAGCGACAGGTCCCGCGCCGAACCGAAGTCGCCGTCGACGATCCGGGTCGCCTGGGTCTGGACGGTCTCCTCGAACACGCGGCGCGCCTCGCGCCCGTTGCCGAAGGTCTCGTCGCGCTTCTGCGCCTGGAAGTGCCGGATGAGCAGCTCCCGGGTGCCCTCCCCCAGCGTGTAGCCCTGCCTGTCCGCCATCCCCGTGAAGATGGTCGTGAGCTGTTCGGGCGAGTAGTTCTCGAACTCGACGGTGCGGGCGACCCTCGACCGCAGCCCGGGGTTGGCGTCGAGGAAGCCGCGCATCTCGCTGGAGTACCCGGCGAAGATGACGACGACCTCCTCGCGCAGGTCCTCCATGAGTTTGATGAGGGTGTCGATGGCCTCCTGGCCGAAGTCCGATCCGCTGCCGAACTTGCGGGACAGCGCGTACGCCTCGTCGACGAACAGCACACCGCCCCGGGCCCGCTCGACCACCTCGGTGACCTTGGTGCTGGTGCCGCCCAGGTGCTCGGCCACGAGGTCGGGGCGGGCGGCCTCCACGAACTGGCCGCTCCCCAGCACGCCCAGGGAGCGCAGGATCCGCCCGTAGAGCCGGGCCACGGTGGTCTTGCCGGTTCCGGGCGGCCCGGAGAAGACGAGGTGGCGGCTGACGTTGAGCGCGGGCAGCCCCGCCGCCGCACGCTTGACGCTGACCTGCTGGAAGTTGACGAGGGCGCGGACCTCCTTCTTCACCCCGTCCAGGCCCACCATGGCGTCCAGCTCGGCCAGCAGTTCCTCCAGCGGCCGCGCCTCACCCTCGGGCGCGTCCGGCACGGCCGCGCCGCCGCTGCCGGTCGCGGCCCGCGCCTGGACCCGGTCACCGTCCCCGTTCCCGGTGATCTCGGTGTCCTCGGTCTGCACGGTGGCGGTGTCCTCGGTGTCCACCCCCTCAGCGGCGTTGCCGGAGATCGTGCACCCCACCAGGCGCACCCTGCTGGTGCCGTACACGGCCAGCCCGGAGCCGTCCCCGTCCCGGACCACGGTGTCCTCCAACGTGACCACGGCCCCGTTCTCCACGCCGACTCCGGCCGACGCGCACCCGCTCACCGTCGACGAGCGCAGGACCAGCCGCGACTCGCCCCCCGCGTAGACACCGTGCAGGGAACAGTCCGAGATCTGGATCCTGTCGACCTCGACCTCGGACCCTTCGTTGACGGTCAGCGCGTTGAGACTGCTGTTGGTGACCGTCGCCGCGCTGACCGTGACCGTGCTGTCCTGCCTGACGAGGAGGCCACCCTCGACGTCGTCCCCGGTCAGATCGGTCAGGCTTCCCCGCGCGTCGACGATGTGCACCATCGTCGGCGACTTCGAGGCGCGCAACCCGGTGACCTCGAACCGCCCCTTCTGCGCGGCGAACACGCTCCACTTCTCCCGTGCCTCCTGGGGGCTGTCACGCAGTTCGACGTCGGAGAGCGTCGTCCGGCACTCCTCGACGTAGACCCCGTTCCCACCGACACGGGTCAGGGACAGCCCCTCACCGCTGACCCTGGCCCCCTCCCCGTGGAGGCCTGTCCGGGCAGCGTCCTCGATGACCAGGTCCCGGACGGTCAACGCGCCCCCGACGGTCGCCAGGGCACTGGCCCTGGCGTTGGTGATGCGGCCGTGGGTGATGGTCATCTCGGAGTCGTCCCAGGCGTACACGGAGTCGCCTCCGGCACGGCCGCCGTCCACCCTGAGGCGGTCGAACTCCGCCCTGGAGCGTCCGGTCACCCGTACCGGCCAGCCCCGGTCCCCGGTGACCGTCAGGTTGGTGAACTTCGGAGCGGCGGAGTCCCGCACGTGGACCGCTTGGGTCCTCTCCCCTCCGCAGTCGGTCAGGACGCAGTCGGTGACCGTGGGCGAGGCCTTGGAGATGTGCAGGGTGTGCCATGTGTCGTGGCCCCCGGTGAAGGTGGTCCGGCGGATCTCGGGGGAGCCCGGGCCCTCGACGACGAGCACGGCGTCGGTGAAACGGCAGCCGTCCACCTTGCCCGTGGAGCCGTCCATGTAGAGTCCGCCGCCCGCGAACCCGCAGTTGGTGAACTCGGCTTCGGTGTTCTTCACGTTCACTTGCGTACTCGCGGAGAAGGCGCAGTCGACGGCCTTCAGGAAGGCTTCGGGGTGCACGTACACGGGCGGGTACTCGGCTGAGGCGTTGCGCACGTGCACACCGTGCAGTTCCAGCCGCCCCTTGTGCACGTTGAACACGTTCGTGTCGCCCGCCGCGACCGTCACGGTGCCGGGGCCCTGGAGGGGAACCACGATGACGTGCCGGTTCACGCCGACCACCTGGGGTTCGGTGTAGTGGCCCGGCTCGACGTGCAGGTACAGGTCACTTCCCGCGTACATCGGGGCCCGCAGCGCCGCGCCCAGACTGGGGAAGGCGTAGGGGTCGGTCTGCGAGATTCGGACCGTGTACATCCATCGGCTCCCGGGGGTGAGGGCACGGCGGCGCGGACCGTGCGAGGAATACGCGGTACGTACCGTATCGGCCGGTTGTGTCGTACGGTGCCGGCCGCGCTCTCCTGCCCGCGACTGGCCGCCTCCGGCCACGCCGGGACCATGCCGGGGCCACACCGGGACCGCGACGGGGCCACGCCGGGACCGCGTCGGGGGAAGGCCCCCGGACCTGGCCCGGGAGGGGAACGGTACCCTCGTCGAGCCAGTCGAACTCCACCTCGTGGGGCAGGGAACCCGGTGCGAATCCGGGGCTGACGCGCAGCGGTGAGGGTGACGGGCGGGCACGCCCCGGGGACGCGGTTCCCCGGGACAGCCACTGGAGCGCACGCTCCGGGAAGGCGCTCCGCACCGGTCGATCCCGAGTCCGAAGACCTGCTGGCGCTGGCGGTGACGGGCCGCCAGGTCAACCGAGGACCCCGCGAACGGGTCCCTGACCAGAAGGACGCGCATGTCCCCGATGGGCTCCCCATCCCCATCCCCCACCGTCCGCGCCCGGCGCGACCGCTGCCCGGGCGCCCTGCGGCCCTGGCCCGCCGACGACGGGCTGCTGGTCCGGCTCCGGCTCGTCGGCGGCAGGCTCCCCGTCCGTTCGCTGCGCGCCCTGGCCGCCGTGGCCCAGGAGTACGGCGACGGCCGGATCCACGTCACCGGGCGGGCCAACCTGCAACTGCGCGCCCTGCCCGGAAGCGGGGGGCGGCTGTCCCCCGAGGTGCTCCGGGCTCTGGAGGGCACCGGCCTGCTGCCCTCGCCCTCCCACGAGCTGGTCCGCAACATCATGGTCTCCCCCCGCACGGGGCTCGGGGCTGGAAGAGCGGACCTGCGGCCCGTGGCCGCCGAGCTGGACGGGCTGCTGTGCGCCGAACCGCGCCGCGCCGCCCTGCCCGGCCGATTCCTCTTCGTCCTGGACGACGGAAGCGGCGACCTGCTGGAGCGCTCCTGCGACCTGGGGGCGGTCGCCCTCGACGCGCGTACCGCCCAGCTCAGGGTCGGGGAGCACTGGGGCCCGCTGACACCGCTGGAGGAGGCCCCGGCCGCGCTCGTGCGCCTCGCCGACCGGTTCCTGGAGCTGCGCGGCG
>NZ_QPFC01000898.1:0-1146 GCF_003427465.1 Nocardiopsis sp. TNDT3
GCCTCGGCCCGCGCGCCGTGGGCGGAGGCGATCGAGCGGACGATGGCCAGGCCCAGGCCGCTGCCGGGCCGCGCGGTGCGCAACCGGGCGTCGCCGCCCCGGTGGAAGGGCTCGAACAGGCTCTCGGGGTCGGTGACGTTCCCGCCCGTGTTGGCCACCCTCAGCACGGTGCGACCGGCCGCCGTGCGCACCCGCGCCTCGACCCACCCGCCCGGGACGTTGTAGCGGACCGCGTTGTCCACCAGGTTGCGCACGAGGTGCTCCAGCAGGACCGGATCCCCCTCCACCTCCGCGGCCGCGAGGTCGGTCCGCAGGTCGACCCCGGCCTCCCGCGCGTCGCGTTCGAGCAGCGCCGATGCGTTCTCCGCCGCCCCGGCCAGGTCCACGGGCTCGGTGCGGGCGAGGCCGCGGTCGGAGCGGGCGAGCAGGAGCAGCCCCGCGATGAGGAGTTCGCTGCGGTCCACCGAGTCCAGCACGCGGGTGAACGCGGGCCTGAGGTCCTCGGGGACCCGGCCCTGCGACAGCGGTACCTCCACGGCGGCCTTCTGGACCGCCAGCGGGGTGCGCAGCTCGTGTGAGGCGTTGGCGACGAACCGCCGCTGCGCGTCGAAGGCCCGCTCCAGCCGGGAGAGCATCCCGTCGAAGGTGTCGCCGAGCTCCCGGAACTCGTCGTCGGGACCGGTCAGCGCCAGCCTGCTGTGCAGGTCGCGCTCGGAGATGCGGCGGGCCGTCTCGGTGACCGCGTGCAGCCTGCGCATCGGCCTGCCCGCGATCAGCCACCCGGCCAGGGCCGCCAGGGCGGCGACGGCCACCAGCACGGCGACCGACGTGGTCAGCAGGTCGGAGAGCACACCGTCCTGGTAGTCGACCAGCGGACTCGTCGGCCCGGACGCCCTCTCCACCTCATCGAACGGCCCCGCCGACTCCACGAGCTCGGCGGGCCCGACGGCGATGGAGGGCTCCCCTCCGTCCCCCGAGGCGACGATGGTCGCGGCCAGGTCGACGCCCCGGGCCTCCAGACTGGCGGAGACCATCGCGTAGTTGGCCCCGAGCAGCACCGCCCCGCCCGCGGCGAAGACGGCGGTGTAGACCAGGGTCAGCCTGGCGCGCAGGGTGAGCCCGGCCCTGGCCCCGCCGCCCCTCCCC
>NZ_QPFC01000899.1:0-4156 GCF_003427465.1 Nocardiopsis sp. TNDT3
CCCCCGCCGAACACCGAACCGCCGCCACTGCTTCCACCGCCGTCCCGGCGCTCGGAGCCGCCACGGCCTCCCGAGGCGGTGCCGAACACGGAGGCCCAGCCGCTGTCGCCGGTGCCGGTGTAGCCGCCGCTGGGTCGGGGCGGAATCGCCCCGGAGGCCGCGCTGCCACCGGAGAGGCTCGGCGCCTGGTCACCGCTGCGCGCGGGCCCGGCGGGCCGGGTGCCGCCACCGCCGCCGGCCGGAGCGCTCCTGGTGACGTTGAGCGGCGGGGCCGCGTTGTCGCGGACCCTGCCGTACCCGGCGGTGCCGCGTGCCCGCGCTCCGTCCGCGCGGACCGGACCGCCGTCGGCCGGGACCTCGTCGCCGACCCCGGTGTCCACACCGCCGTTCGGGACCCCTCCCCCGCCCGCGGGGACCCCCGCGGCCGCTCCGGCGATCTGCGGCCCCCGGCGCAGCCCCCAGGCCTGCGCCTTGAGGTTGGCGACCGGCGGCAGCACCACAGCGCTCCGGCTGAGCGCCTGGCTCTGCGCGGCGTCACTGACGATGCGCGAGGTGAAGGTGTTCGCGTTCACCGAGGAGAACAGGTAAGCGAAGGGCTTGCGGTAGACGAAGAGGGCCACGGTGAAGAGCGCCAGCAGGATCATCTGCAGGCCCCAGCCGAGGCTGGTGGACATGACCATGCCGTAGCACATGACCAGGAGCGAGATCAGGAGTACGACGAAGATCTGTTTGAGCAGGAAGCCGATCATCAGCTCGACCCAGCGCAGCAGGACCATGCGTCCGTAGCCCGGGTGGATGCCGATGAGCAGGAATATGGGAGCGAGGAGGAAGAGCAGGAGGAAGGCGATCTTCAGCACGATGAGCGCCACGGACCCCGCGAGGATCAGTCCCCCGGCGAAGACCGAGGCGAAAAGCGCGAGCGTGGCCACTCCCAGACGACTTCCCTGGTCATCGCCCGCGAAAAGAGGGTAGACGCTGGGAAACGACGATTCGACACTTGAAGCAATTTCTTCGTAGGACTGCTGCTTCTCTTCAACGAGGGTTGTCGCGTCGGCCTCGCCGTCCGCGACCTGCTGCTGTTCTATACGGTTGATTCCCTGGGCCGCGATCAGATCCGTCGCGTGCTCCTGCGCAGCGATCTCTGCGATGTCTCCGTTGCCGAACTGTCCGGCAACCCAAGGCTGACACACGAGGCTGGACCACAACATGTCCGCGTTGCGCCTGACCTGGAAGTCGGCTTCAGTCTCCCAGTCCGCCCGTTCCGGAGCCTCGGCCCCGGGCGGACAGGTTCCCGAGCCCCCGCCGTAGGGAATCTGACCAACTGCACTGGTCACCAGTTGACTGCCGGAGTTCACCAGGCCACTGGCCATACCCATGATCTGGGACGGGTTGACGAGGATCCACAGCCCCAGGGCCGTCGCCGCGACCATCCAGACGCTGGACTCGATCGTGAGCGTCATCCGCTTCCGGATGAGCCCGTACCAGCCCAGCCACAGGGCCCCGAGGATGACGACCGTGGGGATCAGCGGACGCCAGATGCCCTCCCTCAGCGTGACGACCACGTTCTCGACGAGTTCGTTGAAGCTGGCGAGGAGACCGTCGGAGGTCGCGGCCTGGTACACCGTGATCGTCGACTGATTGATGGTCTTGGACAGGTCCCAGGCCGTGTTGGCCAGGGTCGCCTGCGCGCCGTTGCTGAACCCGTCGACGCAGGACTCGGTGATCATGTGCCACTGCTGCCCGGCGGTGCCGTACTGGCCGTACATGCTGGCGTCGGGCGGCAGACCGTCCGTGGAGCCCTCGATGGAGGACTGCGACTGCGGGGGCACGAGCAGGCCGTCGGAACCGCTTCCCGCCGACTCCGGCAGCGGCGCGGGCTCGCCCGGGCACAGCGGGTTCGCCTGGGCCCCGGTGAGGGGCAGCACGACGAGACCGGTCAGCATGAGGAACGTCATCAGGAGGCGTCGCCATCCCCGCCGTCGGACGTGCTGATGCGTCATCTGCTGGCTCCTGCGTCGTGGTTCGGCCGAAGGCGATGTTCGCAGACACCGGGGCCCCGTCGACGCGCCCGTACACGCGTGCACACCGCACGCGGCCGTGCGCGACCGCAAGGCCCCCGCATGTCTCTACCCCATCCTCTATGGTGCGCCATCAGCGGGTCGGGGAACCGGCGCAACGCGTCGGGTTTTCCCCTTCTCTCCCCCGATGTGGCCAGACCCCGGAGGACAAAGACGACCTCTGCCAACGTTTGCGCAGGTAGCGGGTGCGAACGGCCTTCCGAAACACCCAGAAACCACAAGGCCACAATTTCCTAGCCACCTCCGCACTATGAGGGGCGTCACACTCAGTTTCACCATCAAAAGCGGACACCGAGACATCAACCGGACTGACACCCGATACCAGAACCGCCTTCGGTGGAACCCCGAGTCCGCATTGCCGCAGGACCGAAACCTGACCTAGGTCCACAACGGCATCGCCCTGTTCCCTTCCGACTCAACAGCCCCTTCCCACCCGGACAGCTCTTCGCCCTCCCGCTCTCCCCGGTCCTCGCGGCGTCGCTGCTGCTCGCGGGCATGTCGTGGATGACGGCCGAGGAGGAGGCCCGACGGGCCCGGGCCGAGCTCATGCGCGACGTCGTCGACTTCCCCCTGGTGATCGCCGCGTTGGACTCGCCCCGCTGGGAACCGGCACAGATGTGGTTCCACGAGGACCCCTGGAGCGCCGGTACCAGGTACGTGCCCGTCGGCCCCTCCCCCGAGCCCGACGGGTTCGGTCCCACCCTGCGCAGCCACCCCCTGGAGGGGACGCACGACCCGGCGTGGACGCCTCTGCACGAGGGGTACGGCCTGGAGGGTGGATCACGGTTGTGCGGGGCACACGGGGACGTCGTCATCGTCGACTCTGCGGACGACGCCGTCGGGGCCACGCCCTCCACGGATCCGCCGACCGTCGAGACGGGCGCTCCCACCACGGAGTTCCCCGACATCGGCACGGTGGAACTGTCCGGGCACGTCCGAGCGGCCAGGCCGGGAGGCCGAGGAGATCGCCTCGGCGGTCACGGAATGACATTTCGCGAACACCCGAAACGAGGGGTCCCGTTCCCCCTCCCCGCGCCGTACCGTGCCGCGCGGGTGACCGCTACCGGCCACCCCCACACCGGGGTGTGGGGAACTGTCCGCAATGGAGGGAGAATGGTTCAGGAAACACGGACGAGTGTCACAAAGTGCTGCTGTAGGGCTTTTCTCGGATAGATTGTCCTGCGCATCGTCACCCCTCTCCCGACCCCCTGAAGGGATGCGCGCCTATGTCCACCTCCGGTCACTCCTCCGTCGGCCGCTACGAGCTGCGGGAGAGGCTCGGCGCCGGCGGGATGGGCACCGTGTGGCGCGCCTGGGACCCCTCCCTCCAGCGTGACGTGGCCATCAAGGAGGTCCTCCTCCCCCAGGGCATGGACCCCGAGGCCCGCGCCGAGGCGCACGCCCGCACACTGCGCGAGGCCCAGGCCACCGCGCGGATCAGCAACACGGCGGTGGTGACGGTCCACGACGTCCTCGAACACGAGGACAGCCCGTGGATCGTGATGGAACTGCTCAGCGGCAAGTCCCTCCAGTACCAGCTGGACCACCACGGTCCGATGCCGGTGGAGCGGGTCGAGGAGGCCGCCAGGTCGCTGCTCGGTGGTCTGAAGGCGGTGCACGCGGGCGGGGTCACCCACCGCGACGTCAAGCCCGCCAACATCATGCTCACCGACGACGACCGGACCGTGCTGACCGACTTCGGGATCGCGAACGTCGACGGCGGCGCCGCCCTCACCCAGACCGGCGTGTACATCGGTTCGCCCGAGTACATGGCGCCGGAGCGGTTCGAGGGCAAGCGCGCGCTGCCCGCGTCGGACCTGTGGAGCCTGGGCGTCACCCTGTACGCGCTCCTGGAGGGCCGCTCACCCTTCAAACGGGAGAGCATCACGGGGATCATCAGCGCGGTGCTGACCGCGCCGATGCCTCCGCGGCTGTCGTTGGACGACGCGGAGCACAGCCCCGCGAGCGCGCCGCTGCGGGCGCTGATCGCGGCGCTGCTGGCCCGGGACGCCTCGGCGCGGCCCAGCCCCGACGAGGCGCTGGCCCTCCTGGAGCGGGAGAAGCAGGCGCAGGAGGGC
>NZ_QPFC01000900.1:0-2208 GCF_003427465.1 Nocardiopsis sp. TNDT3
CCCTCGGGGACGGGCGGCCGTCGTGCCCTCGCCGCCGGCTACGCCTGCCGGTCCGCCACCGCTAGCGGTAGTTGACGAACTGGAGCGCCAGGTCGAAGTCCTTCTCCTTGATGAGGTTCTGGACGTTCTGGAGGTCGTCCTTCTTCTTGGAGCTGACGCGCAGCTCGTCGCCCTGGATCTGGGCCTTGACGCCCTTGGGGCCCTCGTCGCGGATCAGCTTGGAGATCTTCTTGGCGTCCTCGGAGGTGATGCCCTCCTTGAGGCCGACGGGAAGGCGGTACTCCTTGCCCGAGAGCCGGGGCTCGTCGGCGGGGTCCAGGATCTTCAGGGAGAGCTTGCGCTTGACCAGCTTCTCCTTGAAGACGTCCAGGGCGGCGTTGACCCGCTCCTCGGAGTTGCCCCTGACCTCGATCCCGTCCTCGCCCTGCCAGGCGATGGTGGTCCCGGTGCCCTTGAAGTCGAACCGCTGGGCCAGCTCCTTGGCGGTCTGGTTCAGCGCGTTGTCGACCTCCTGACGGTCGAGTTTGGACACGACGTCGAAACTGGATTCGGCGGCCACGTTCGCTCACACCCCGCTAGGTCTTCATGGGTCGCGGGCGCCCGTGGACGCCCGCGTGGGTTCTCGTCGGTCCGCGCCGGATCCCGCGCGGACGGTCCTCAGAGCTTAGCCGCGCGCTGGTCGGGCGCCCGACGTGCCCGGTCGGGGCGCGCCCGGACAACCGATTTCAGGTTCGGGCGGATCATCCGCTATTCTCGGTGATGCGCCGCGACGAACACGTCGCCGCAGCCCAGGCAGGTTGCCCGAGCGGCCAATGGGAGCGGACTGTAAATCCGTCGGCTTTGCCTTCCAAGGTTCGAATCCTTGACCTGCCACACGGGGAGAAGGCCCCGGTGACCAGCACGAACGCTGGACACCGGGGCCTTCTCGCGTTCCCGGTCGTCCACGGCTGTTCACGGGTGTCCGTGGAACAGCTGCGGAACGCTCCCAGACGGCGCTCCCGGGCGTCCGCGCGGTCCGCGCCCGCCCCGCGCCCGTCCCGGGCCTGTCGCGGCCGCCCGCGCTGGCCGTCGTCCCCGGGGCCGACCGAGGCGGCCCGGGGTCCCCGCGCGGCGGCCCTGGCGCGCCTCCGCTCCGGCGCGGGTGTGACGCCCCGCAGTGGGGGAGACGCGGGTCACATCCCCCTCGCCCCCTGGTGGGTCGGAGGGCGTTCCGGACCCCGCGCGGCGCTGTTTTCCGGATTCGGCCGGTCGCGGATTCATCGCGGTCGGGACACGGGCGGATAACGCGAATGTCCGCTCTCCCTTCGGTGGAACCGAGGGCCGGTCACGTGCTCGAATGAGGTCTGACCTGCGGTTTCGCTGTTGTCCTTGGAGGGCTGGCGCGCCGACCCCGTCCCTGCTGTGCTGATAGCGGATGGTGTGTCCGCTTCGCCGGTCCGGATCCGTCTTGGCACGGCGTCGGCCCTTTGGGTGGGTCGAGTGGAAAGAAAGCCAATGTGGCCATTCGCGGTCAGCACGAAAAGAATGGTCGAGACAATCTGGACAAAATGCTTCGCGAGTTTCGGCGTTGACAAAAACTGGGGGCCGGATGATGATTGCCCCAGTCCACCGCGACACAGGTGCAACAAGCGCCTGAGTCTTTTTCTGTCAATACCTCGTAACCGATTCTCGGGGGAAGTCATGTTCAAGAAGATGGCCGTTGCTGGCCTGGTCGCCGGTGCCGCGATGGGCGCGCTCCTCATGGGAGCCCCGGCTCACGCCAGTGGTTCGCACGGTGGTGACCAGCAGTTCAACCAGAACCTCCAGCTGGTTCCGATCCAGTCCTGCAACCTGCAGGCCAGCGTCGGCCTGGTCGCCGTGACCGTGCCGGTCCTGTCGCCGCAGACCACGGGCGACTGCACCAACGGCCCCGTCGGCACCAACATCAGCTAGTTCCGGCAATCCGTCCGCAAGAAACGCTATCTCAAACTTTCTCGAAGGGTAATTCAATGCTGCGTAAGCTCGGAGTTGTCGGCCTCGTCGCTGGTGCCGCTTTCGGTGTCGTCCTCGCCGGTTCCCCGGCCTCCGCCAGCGGTTCGCACGGCGGCGACCAGCAGTACAACCAGAACCTGCAGGCCATCCCGGTCCAGCTGTGCAACACCGACGCCACCGTCGGCCTGGTCGCGGTCACCATCCCGATCCTGTCGCCCGACACCACCGGCGACTGCA
>NZ_QPFC01000901.1:0-4254 GCF_003427465.1 Nocardiopsis sp. TNDT3
CGGGGAGGCGGCCACGCCTGTGGGCTGCGGTCCTTCGGCCGCCCCCCCGGGCCGCTGCGCCGGGTTCGTGCCCGCGCGTCCGGGGTCCGGGCCCCGTTTCACCCGGCGCCGCTCCGCCTGTCCGCGGTGCGGCCCCTCAGCGCGGACATCCCCCGAAACGCGGGACCGCCCGCCCCGCGCGGAACGGGACGGGCGGACGGGAGAGCCGGTTCAGGTCACTCCAGGGTGTCCTTGAGCTTGTCCACGAAGCCCTCGCCCTTGGTGGCCTTGGACGGGCCCTTGACCGAGCCCTCGCCGCTGGGGCCGCCGTCGGTCCCGTACAGCGCGGGGTCCGGGGGCGGCGCGGAGGCCGGGCCGCCGAGCGGCTGGGGCTGGTCGAGGTAGCGCAGCTCGTGGCGGCCGTCCGGCGCGGGCCGGTGCGACCAGCCGCCGTTGGCGGCCGCCGTGCCGTCCGACAGGCCCCAGATCGTGTTGGCGTGCTCCTGGTTCTCCTCGTCGAAGAGCGCGTTGGGCGCGATCTCGCCCTCCATGCCGTCCTCCTGGAGCTCCTCGATCGCGGCCAGCCACATGTTCTGGTGGACGGTGTCGCGGGCCAGGTTGAACTGGAGCATGGCCTTGACACCGGGGTCGTCGGTCATGTTGTACAGGCGCGCGGTCTGGAGCCTGCCCTGGGCCTCGGCCGCGGCGTTGGCGCGGAAGTCGGCCAGCAGGTTGCCGCTGGCCACGATGTACTTGCCGTTCCAGGGGGTGCCGCCGGAGTCGGCCGGTACGGCGCCGCCGCCGGCGACGATGGCCTGCTGCGGGTTCATCCCGCCCACGACCGCGGCCACGGCCGGGTCCTTGACGGCCTTGGCCACCGTGGTGGCCGGAGCGCCCTCCAGCAGGCGCGCCACCATCGTGGCGAGCATCTCGACGTGGCCGATCTCCTCGGTGGCCACGTCCATGATCAGGTCCTTGTACTTGCCCTCGACGCGGCAGTTCCACCCCTGGAACAGGTACTGCATGGTGACGGTCATCTCGCCGTAGGCGCCGCCGATGAGCTCCTGGAGCTTGGCCGCGTAGAGCGCGTCGGGAGCCTCGGGCTTGGCCTCGAACTGCAGGTGTTTGGTGTGCCGGAACATGTCCACCTCATCACTGGGGGATGTGGCCGTCGCACTGCGTGCTTCCGACTCCGGCTACCCAGGGCCTCCGGCCGGTAACGCTGATTGGAGGGGATTTGGCCTTTCCGTGTACCCGTCCGTGTACCCGCGCCTGCCGTCCCCGGCCGCTCGGCAGAGGCCCCTTCCGACGGCGGCCCGCCCGCGTCCGCTCGGGTTTGTCGTACAGGGAGGGGGTAGATGCCGGTCCGCAAAGCACAACATAAGGAAGAGGTGGACATGCTGGAGGCTTTATCTCCCCCCTGGCCGCTGGGGTGGAGCGTCGCGATCTTCGTCCTGGTGGCCGCGGTGACCGTGGTGGCCAGTGTGCGGATGACCTCCCTCGGCGACGTCCTGGCCGACCGCACCGGCTGGGGCGAGGCGGTCTTCGGCGCGGTCTTCTTCGGACTGGCCACGTCCCTGTCGGGGATCGTGATGACCGCGGTCAGCGCCCTCGGCGACCAGCCCGGACTGGCCTACAGCAACGCGGTCGGGGGCATCGCCGCGCAGACGCTGGCGCTGGCGGTGGCCGACTTCTTCTACCGGCGCGCCAACCTGGAGCACGCCGCTGCCTCCTCGGCGAACCTGCTCTTCTGCTGTCTGCTCATCGGCCTGCTGTCCGTGGTCGTGCTCACCGCACTGGGCCCGGACGTGACGCTCCTGGGGGTGCACCCGGCCTCGGTGGGGATGATCGCCTTCTACATGGGCGGGCTCTGGCTGATCAGGCAGGAGAACGAGCAGCCCATGTGGCAGGCCGTGCGCACCCGGGAGACCGTGGTGGACGTCCCCGACGACGACGGCGCCGACGAGGAGGACGGCACCGGCACGGGCGTGCTGTGGGTGCGCTTCCTCGCGGTGGGCACCGTGGTGGCCGTGGGCGGGTGGGCGCTCGCCGAGGCTGCGGGCGTGATCGTGGAGTCCACCGGGCTCAGCGCTGGGCTGGTCGGCGCGGTGGCCATGGGCGCGGTGAACGCCATCCCCGAGACGGTCGCGGCGGTCGCCGCGGTCCGGCGGGGCGCGATGACCCTGGCGGTGTCCGCCATCATCGGCGGCAACAGTCTGGACGCGCTCAACGTGGCCGTGGGTGACGTCTTCTACCGCGGGGGTTCGCTGTACCACGCCGCCAGCGCCGACGAACTCTTCCTCACCGTCGGCGCGCTGCTGATGACCGTGGTCCTGCTCGCCGGGCTCATCATCCGCCAGACGAAGGGCTGGGGCCGGATCGGATTCGAGGGCGTGCTGCTGATCGTGCTCTACCTGGGGATCCTCGGCGTGCTCACGTTCTGACGCCGTCCGCGCCCCCGGCGCGGGCCCCGGGCTCCCCTTCAGCCCACCCGGTGCAGCCGGACCCCGTCCAGGCGCCCGTCCTCGGCCACCAGCGTCATGTACGTGTGGTGGGGCTGCCTGCGCCGGTCGGTGGGGGAGCCCGGGTTGAGCAGGCGCAGACCGGAGGGGGCCGTGGTGTCCCACGGGATGTGGGAGTGCCCGAACACCAGCACGTCGCAGTCGGGGAAGCGCTCCTGGCAGCGCTTCTCGCGCCCGCGCGCGTCGCCGGTCTCGTGCACGACCGCGAAGCGCACCCCGCCGAGCGTGGCGCGGGCGACCTCGGGCAGCCGCTCGCGCAGGTCGGCGCCGTCGTTGTTGCCGTGGACGCCGACCAGGAGTTCGGCCCGCGCGTCGAGGCGTTCCAGGCTGGCCAGGTCGCACCAGTCCCCGGCGTGGATCACCGCGTCGGCCCGGTCGACCTCGCGCCAGACCTGTTCGGGCAGGTCGCGGGCGCGGCGCGGGATGTGGGTGTCGGACACGATCAGTACGCGCATGCGCGCAAGCGTAGGCGACGCGGGCGTCGGCCGCGCGCGGGTCGCTGCGCCGCTCGTGCCCGCGCGCTCACCCGCGCGGACGCGCTCCGGTCACTCGTCGGCGCCGAGGGAGTTGTACCCCTTGGCCCGCTCCTGACCCGACAGCGCGTGGATGGAGTCCATGATCCGGTCGGTGATCTCCCGGCGCGCCTTGCCCGGGGCGAGGTGGTCGTAGCCGGTGGAGAAGTCCAGCGGTTCGCCGAAGCGGATGCTGTAGGGGCGCGGGCGCGGCATGGAGGCGCCGACCGGCTGCACGTCCTGGGTTCCGGCCACGGCCACCGGCACGACCGGGGCCTTGGACTCCATCGCCAGCAGGGCCACGCCGGTGCGGCCCCGGTACAGGCGTCCGTCCCGGGAGCGGGTGCCCTCGGGGTAGATCACGCAGGCCTCGCCCTCGTTCAGGCGCTCCAGCATCATCTCCAGGGACAGCATGGCCCCGCGCGCGTCGCGGCGCTGCACCGGCATGGCGCCCAGGGAGGAGAACACGGTCTTGGTCACGCGCCCCTTGATGCCGGTCCCCTCGAAGTAGTCGGACTTGGCCAGGAAGCGCACCCGGCGCTGGGTGACCGACAGCGGGATGATCACGCTGTCGATGAAGGACAGGTGGTTGCTGGCCAGCAGGACCGCTCCGTCGGCGGGGACGTTCTCACGGCCCTCGACGGTCGGACGGCACAGGGTACGGGCGAGTACCGACACCGTCTGCCGCAAAGCACCGTAGAACACGTGTTCTCCCTCACCAATGGTCGGATGACGGAGTCCAATGTAAGGCCGACCCGTGGGTAACAACGGGTCGGCCACGAGGAGAGTGTTCCAGGTCACCACGCGGGGAGGGCGGGCGGAACAGGCCCGTGACGTGCGGGTTCCTGTGGGTTCAGTCGGCGCGGCGCCATTCGGCGTTGGCCCCGCACACCACCAGGCACGGCCGCTCGCCGGGGACGCGCCCCGCCAGCCAGGCGGCGAAGGGCACGGCCGCGGCCGGTTCGGTGGCGATGCGGAACTCCTCCCAGAGCCGGTCCTGGGCCCGCAGGATCTCGGCGTCGCTCACCAGGGCCCGGGTCACCGGGTGGGCGCTCAGCACCTCGAAGGGGACCCGGCCCAGGGTGGCCGCGCCCAGCGCGGAGGAGGCCACCGAGTCCACGGGGGTCTGCACGGGGTGCCCGGCGGCCATCGCGGCGTGCATGCTCGCGCAGCCCTCGGGTTCGGCGCCCACGACCTCGCGCCCCTCCGCGCCCAGGCGCACCCCGGCCACCAGTCCGCCG
>NZ_QPFC01000902.1:0-5317 GCF_003427465.1 Nocardiopsis sp. TNDT3
GGTGCGCCTGGTCGCCGAACTCGCCTCCGACCGGCTCGACGCCGCCGACGTGTTCGCCCTGGGCGAACTGTGGCTGACCTCGATCGACCAGATCTCCGAGAGCCTGTCCGCGGGCCACGCCGAGGCCGCGCGCCGCCTGGACGCGGACCTGGAGCGGGCCCGCCGGGCCTTCCTGGACGACCTGCTGATCGGACGGCAGGCCTCGCGCGGGGCCATCCGCGACCGGGCGCGGACCCTGGGCATCGCCCCGCCCGACCCGGCGGTGCTGGTGGTGGCCGAGGCCGACGGCGGCCCCTGCGACGGGGCGCCGCGGTCGGCCGCGCTCGCCGCCGGGATGGAACTGCTGGGCCTGGTGGAACCGGCGGGCGCCGACCCGCTGGTGACCACGCGCTCGGGACGCGTGGTGCTGCTGGTCCGCCCCGACGACGCCGACCGGGTGGCCGCCGTGCTCGGCGGACGCCCCTGGCGCGGGTGCGTGCTGGAACCGCGCGCGCTGACGGACATGTCGGCCGCCTACCGGCTGGCCGACGGCGCCCTGGAGACCGCGCCCGCGCACGCCTTCGACTCCCGGGGGCTGCTCGGGACCTCCGACGCGTGCGTGCTGGCACTGCTCAACGGCGGCCCGGTCGCCCCGGCCGCGGTCCGCCGCACGGTGCTGGGGCCGCTGCTGGCCGAGGGCAACGCCCACCTGCTGGAGACGCTGCGGGCCTACCTGCGCGAGGGCGCGGCGACCACGGCCGCGCAGGCGCTGCACGTGCACGCCCAGACGCTGCGCTACCGGCTGCGCCGGGTGCGGGAGCTGACCGGGCACGACCCGCACCGGCCCTGGCAGCGGTTCGTGCTGGAGACCGCCTGCGCGATCGCGCCCTGACCGGTTCCGGCGCGGATCAGGGCGCCGTGGACGGCCCGGTCCCCTCCGGTGGCGTCTGCTGGAGGACCTGGTCGCGGTACTCCCGGAAGGACTCCCATCCGCCGTCGCCGTCCTCGCACAGGAAGTCGCCGCTCGAGCAGTCGAGGGCGCGGCAGCCGAGCACCTGGGCCATGCGGAGGATGGCGGGCACGGCGTCGCCGCCGCGGACGTGGAGCATCACGGTCCTGACCGGATCCTCCGCGCCGATGTTGAGCTCCATGCTCCACCCCTGCTCCTCGTCCCGGAGGTGGCCCCAGGCCGGATCGGACAGGTCCGCCTCGGGGAAGGCCTCGCGCAGCGTCGCCAGGAGCCGCGGCAGCGGCGCGATGGACTCGGCCCCGAGGTCCTCGGGGAGGTCGTCGACGGACCTCGCTTCCGCGGGCGCCGACGTCAGCAGTACGTCCCAGCTCATGGGACTCCTCTCTCACGGGGATGCTCCGGCCGGACACTAGCGTCCGCCTGCGACGGTCCCGGTGCGCCGCGGCCCGGCACACGCCGCCCCGGCCCCGGCGGACCGCTCCGACCAGTGAAAGCACACGAAACTTACCCTCGGTTGGCGCGGGGTTAGACCCCCGGAAGCGGTGGGTAGCCGAGACTGGCAGGCGGAGCGCGGCCACCGTGCGCGCTCCCCGCGACACGAGTCACACCGACTGGAGGGGGACCAGAGTGACGACCGCAGAGCGCAAGACCGGAGCACCCAAGCCCAGGAGCAGCCAGCCGTGGCTGCACCAGAGCGGCGAGGAGATCCAGGAGTTCGGGACGGTCCGCCAGTTCCCGGTCGGGCTGTCCTACGACACCCGGATGTACTCGTGCCAGCGGCTCAACCAGGTGCTGTGCGACACGCGCATCCTGCACGACCTGTACAAGAAGCACCACTGGCTCATGCGCGGGCACACCTTCTACCAGCTGCACCTGCTGATGGACAAGCACGCCGGCGAGCAGACCGCGCTGATCGACGACCTGGCCGAGCGCGTGCAGACCCTCGGCGGGGTGGCGGTCGGCGACCCCCGGCACGTCGCGGAGATCACCAACATCCCGCGCCCGCCCAACGGCGCCGAGGAGGTGCCCGCGATGCTCTCCCGCCTGCTGGAGGCGCACGAGACGATCCTGGAGGACTGCCACGACGCCGCCGCGCGCACACAGGAGCTGGGGGACGACGGCACCAACGACCTGCTGGTGTCGGACGTGATCCGCACCAACGAGCTCCAGGCCTGGTTCGTGGCCGAGCACCTGGTGGACACCCCGCTGGTGCGCACCTAGACCCGGACACACGTGACGAGGGGCCCGGCGGTCGCGCCGGGCCCCTCGACGCGCTCGGGGGTTGACGGGGCGCGGCCGCGTCGGGGACAGTTCTGCAATCGGTTGCAGTACCGGCACCGCCCTTGGCGAAAGCGCTCACCCCAGGAGAGGGGCCTGCCCATGGTCCGCCGCAGTTCCCCCGCCGCCCCCGGAGCGGAGGGCCGGGTGATCACCGTGGCCGCCGACGGTTCCGGCGACCACACCGGGGTCCAGGCCGCGATCGACGCCGTGCCCGCGGGCGGCGACGAACGCGTCACCATCCGCGTCGGGGCGGGCGTCTACCGCGAGCCGGTGGTGGTTCCCGCGGACAAACCCGGGATCACCCTGCTCGGCGCGACCGGCGACCCCCGGGACGTGGTCCTCACCTACGACCGTGCGGCGGGCACCCCCGGGCCCGGCGGGGGCGTCCACGGCACGTCCGGCAGCGCCAGCGTCCTCATCTCCGGGGACGGCACGCACGCCCGCGACCTGACCTTCGCGAACTCCTGGCTGCGCGAGGAGCACCCCGGCGTCACCGGAACCCAGGCGGTCGCGCTGCGCGCCACCGGGGACCGGCTGGTCTTCGACAACGTGCGCTTCCTGGGCCACCAGGACACGCTGTACGCGGACTCGCCGGACGCGGACACCCCCGCGCGGCAGTACTACCGCGGCTGCTACGTCGAGGGCGACGTGGACTTCGTCTTCGGCCGGGCCACGGCCGTGTTCGACGGGTGCGTGTTCCACTCCCTGGACCGGGGCAGCGACACCGACAACGGCTACGTGACCGCGCCGAGCACCCGGCCCGGCCGGGAGTTCGGCTTCCTGGTCACCCGCGGCCGCTTCACCGGTGACGCCCCCGCCGGGACCGTCTACCTGGGCCGCCCGTGGGTGCCCAGCTCGCATCCGGACGCCGAGCCGCGGGTGCTGGTGCGCGACTCCTGGATGGGCCGCCACTTCCGCGGGGAGGGCTGGATCGCGATGGCCTCCGGCCACGACTGGCGCCGGTTCCGGATGCTGGAGTACCGCAACTCCGGTCCCGGCGCGCTGGTCACCGCGGACCGACCGCAGATGGACCCGGCCGAGGCCGCCCGGCACACCATCGAGGCCTACCTGGCCGGGGACGACGGGTGGAACCCGGCGCGGGAGCGCACGGGGCGCCCGGAGTCCGCCACCCGGGCACACTGATCCGGTCCGCCGTGCGGGCGCGTCCGGGGTCGGGCTCCGCCTGATGGGCGCGTCGCGCGCCAGGGGGCTCCGGACTCGTTCCCGCCGCGCGACCCGTCCGGCCCCGACCTCCGGACACGGCGAAGGGCGGTGGAGCCGACCGCTCCACCGCCCTCGCGAACGGACGGGGTGTGCGGGCGGCGGTCCCTGCCGGGGCGCCGACCCGTACCTGTGAACCCCCGGCTACTCCTGGTCGGCCTCGGGGCTCTCGGTGGCGTCGTCGGCGCTGGCCTCGGGGCTCTCGGAGGCGTCGTCGCCGGCAGCGGTCTCGACGATGTCGCCCTCGGCGTCCACGGCCAGGACCACGCCCTGCCAGGACTCCTGGATGAACTCCAGGACCCGCTCGTCGTGCAGCAGCTCGGCGAGCAGCTGGATGCGCTCGTCCTCGGCGTTCTCGGCCAGGGTCACCAGGCCGTTGGCGTAGGACTCGACGTAGTCGTCGCCCTCGGGCTCCCAGGCCAGGACGTTGGACTGCTCGGGCAGATCGGTCTCGATGGCGTAGTTGCCGTTGACCACCGCGGCGTCCACGTCGGAGATCGAGCGGGGCAGCTGCGCGGCCTCCAGCGGGGTCACCGTGATGTCGCGCGGGTTGTCGACGATGTCCTTCTCGGTGGCGGACTCCCCGGCCTCGGGGTCGACGGTCACCAGGCCCTCGGCCTCCAGGATGCCCAGGGCGCGGGCGAGGTTGGCCGGGTCGTTGGGGACCGCGATCTCGGCGCCGTCGGGCAGGTCGTCGATGCTCTCGACGCTCTCGGAGTACAGGCCGAGCCGCTCGATGTGGACGTCGGTCAGGTAGGTGAGCTCGGCGTCGGGCCCGTTGGCCGTCCACTCGTTGAGGAAGGCGCGGTGCTGGAAGTAGTTGGCGTCCAGCTCTCCCTCGACCAGGGCGGTGTTGGGGACGTTGTAGTCGGAGATCTCCTCGATCTCCAGGTTCAGCCCGGCCTCCTCGGCGAGGTTCTCCTCGATGAAGGCGAGGATGTCGCCGTGCGGCACCGGGCTGACGCCCACCCGCAGCACGTCCCCCTCGCCGCCGGACTCGGCGGCCTGCTCGCTGGGCGCGCCGCAGGCGGCGAGCGCCAGGGTGAGGGCGGCTGCTCCGAGTGCGGCTGGAGTCGTGCGCATGGTGCGCTCCTTCGTGATCGTGGATGGAGGATCGCGGGGGCGGGCCCCGCGGCGGCCGGTACGGGTGCCGGCGAGGGTGCGGCTCCGCGGACCGTGTGGGGTACCGCGGGGCTGATCAGAGCCTAATCCACCGAATTGGTAGGAATTATCACTTCTCGGACTCCGAGCACGTGGCATCGGCCACACGGATCATATTCCCTACTAAAGCGGTAGAAATTATAGGGTTATGCGCGCATCATGGGGAGCATGCCCAGCGCACACAGCCCTCTCGGCGCACCACCCGCCCCCGCACCGCCCCGGAACCCGCCGCCCACGGCCGGTGGACCCGGCTCCGAGCACTCGCTCCTCGGCGTGCTGCCGCTGCCCGGCGGCGACAGGTACATGCTGGTCTACGGCGTCGTCGTGGACGAGCCGCGCACACCCGACCGGCCGCCGCCCCGCGTTCGCGCCGGGCTGCTCGTGGACCGCGGCGCCCGCCGGGTCTGGTCGGGCGGCAGGGAGGTCGAGCTGACCTACCAGGAGTACGAGCTGCTGGACTGCCTGACCGCCTCACCCGGACGCGCCATCCCCCGCAAGGAGCTGTTGGAGCGGGTGTGGAGCGCGCGGAGGGGACAGAGCTCGCGCACGATCGACGTGCACGTCCACCGGCTGCGCCGCAAGCTCGGCCCCGCCGGGGGCCTCATCACCACCGTGCGCAGGGTCGGCTACGTCTACGAGGGGCCTCCGGCGTCGGTGTCCGCCGTCGGGGCCTGAGAAGCCCGCGCGCGGCCCCGGGAGCGGGGC